>JACTVF010000297.1 GCA_019695435.1 Methanoregulaceae archaeon
TGCATACGGTTCCGGGGAGGGGGAGTACCCGGCGCCACGGCCGGATCTCCTTGAAGAACTCTTCTCTGCGATCCGGGCCTCGGCACCGACGCTCAAAACACTCCATATCGACAACACGAACCCGGCCACCATCGCCCGGCACGAGGAAAAGAGCCGGGAGGCGCTGGCCGCTATCATCCGGTACCATACCCCCGGTGATGTCGCGGCATTCGGGATGGAGACCGCCGACCCGGCCGTGATCGCGGCAAACAACCTCAAGGCGCAGCCGGACGAAGTTTTCCGGGCCATTGAGATCGTCAACGAGGTTGGGGGGATGCGCCGGGACGGGATCCCGGAACTCCTGCCCGGCATTAACTTCGTCATTGGGCTTTCAGGCGAGACCACGATAACCTACGACAAAAACGAGCAGTTCCTCAAACGCGTGCTTGCGGCCGGGCTCATGGTCCGGCGCGTCAACATCCGGCAGGTGATGCCCTTTGAAGGGACGCCGGCATACTCGGACAATACGCTCGGGAAAAACGAACGGCGTTTTAAGGCATTCAAGGAGTTTGTCCGGCAGAAGATCGACCTGCCCATGCTCCAGCGGGTCTTCCCGGTCGGCACCGTTCTCCGCGACGTGCGGATCGAGATTTCGGGCGAGCTCTCGTTTGGCCGGCAGCCGGGTTCGTACCCGATCCTTGCAGGCATCCCGGTGCGCCTTCCTGCCCGCACCGTGATCGATGCCGTGGTGGTGGACTGGGGCATGCGTTCCGTGACCGCACTGCCCCTGCCGCTCAACGTGAACACCCTGCCTGCATCAGCGCTCCGCTGGATACCCGGCGTCGGGAAGAAACGGGTCGCTGCCGTGATCGCGAAGCGCCCGTTTAAAGACGTTAAGGCGTTTATCAAGATCGCGGGGAGCTCGTCGCTCGACCCGCTGCTCGTATGTTAAAACCGGTTTGTTAGATCTTTTTTAACTCGGTCACTTTCAGGATATCGGTACGGGTCACGATCCCGATGATCCGATCCTCATGCACGATCGGTATCCTGCCGATGTTCCGGGTTGACATGATCCGGAGGGCATCTATCACCGGTGCCGTGGGTGGGAGGGTGACAATATCCCGGCTCATGATATCCTTTACCTGCATCGCCTCGCGGTCGATGGGCGAGGTGCGGTTCACGTCCGCAAGTGTCACCATGCCCACCAGCGTGTCGCGTTCGACGACCGGGAAACCGAGATGCTTGCTTGCGTACATCATCTCGATCACCTTTGCGAGCGGCAGGTTGGAGGGTACTGTTGTCACTGGGGTGCTCATCATGGTGCCCACCGTCACATCCTGTAGCAGGAAATGGTACTGGACGGCCGTGGACTCCATGCTCGCCCCGATATAGATAAAGAGTGCGATCAGGATCAGGAATGGGTTGAAGAGGAAGAGTCCGACAATCCCAAAGATGATGGCGAATACCTTGCCGACGTTTGCTGCGATCCGTGTCGCACGGTCCAGCGGCATCCGGGCCGCAAGCACCGCCCGTAGCACCCGGCCGCCGTCCATGGGAAAGGCGGGGATCAGGTTGAACGCAAAGAGGATGATGTTGAGAACGCCGAGATAGCCGAAGATGAAGACAAGAACGCCCTGCAGGGCAGGATCAGATGTCATCTCCGGGGTGACGTAAACGAGACCGCAACAGACGAGGCCGAAGATGAGGCTCATGATCGGCCCGGCAAGTGCCATAGGGAGCTCGGTTCTTGGCTCCGGCGCCCCTTCGTCCATCTGGGCGACGCCACCGAACATCAAAAGCGTGATGCTCTGCATCTTTATGCCCTTCGCCCGGGCCACAAGCGAATGGGCGAGCTCGTGGACGAGCACCCCGAAAAAGAGGCCGAGCGCGACGATAGTCCCGAGGATCCAGGGCATATATCCCGATGTGATGATGCTGGAATCGATCCCGACACTGAAGATCTCCTTCAGCATGTCGGTGGTGGCTCCGATCTGGCTGCCGATGATATACGCAAACAGCGGGATAACCAGCAGGAACGTATAGTGGAGCAGGATCGGGATACCAAAGAGCCGCCCGATCCGAAGTGACCCATCCATAAAGTATGGATTATCTTTTTAACCCATATGGTATATACTTTCATCTGATAACGATGGAAACCCAGATTACGGATTTATTCGGGCTTCAGATTTACACTGACAAAGGCATGTACATTGGCGAAGTCGACGATGTTGTAATCGATGTGGACTCAAAAAAGATCGAGGCGCTCGTTGTCGGGAAGGTCAACGATCAGCTCTTCGAGCTCAAGAACTACAAGGGCCTCAAGATCCCCTACCGGATCATCAGTGCAATCGATGATATTGTGCTTATCCGCCACCTGCCGGGCGCGTTTGCGGGGTCCGGCACGATCGAGGAAGAATAGACGGATTTTTTTAGCAGTCGCGATAGTTATGGCGGTGCGGGGGCCGCCACTGTTTTTTTTCTCCCGCGAGTGGTGGGGCTTTATGGAAAACCGGGAGATCTTTTCAAACCTTGCCACAATTCCCCCGGTCTTTGTCCGGCTCGATGGCCGCGCATTCCACGGGCTGACCCGGAAGTACGGGTTTGTAAAACCGTTTGATAACCGGTTCTGCGAAGCGATGGTCGGGGTCTGCCAGTCACTGGTTGCAGAGAGCGGCCTTACGCCGACGTTCGCGTACACGTTCTCGGATGAGATCAGCCTGTACCTCACAGAGCTGCCTTTCTCGGGCAGGGTGGAGAAGATCGATTCGGTGGCCGCCTCATACGCCGCAAGCGCCCTCACGCTCGCCCTTGATGCGAAGGAACCGCTCGCCTTCGATGCACGAATTGTGCAGGCGACCCCGGAGTCCGCAATCGAGTACATTACCGGACGGCAGGACGAGGCGTGGCGCAACCACCTGAACGCCTACTGCCAGCAGGCGCTGATCGCAGAAGGAATGGACGGAACTGACGCGGCAAGAAAGCTCAAGGGGATGCCGGCGCAGGATCTCCACGAGATGATGCACAAACGGGGCGTCAACCTCGCAAAGACGCCGGCCTGGCAGCGCCGGGGGGTGCTTGTCTGCAAAAGGGAAACGCAGAAAGAAGGCTACAACCCGATCAAAAAAGAGCACGTGACAGTTATACGGAGCATGGTTGTAGCAGATCGCGACCTCCCGCTCTTTACGACACCGGAAGGGCAGGCATTTCTGGAAAAATTAATTCGTGGTGCGTGAGATTTTTCCGCATCCGCATTCCTGATCGCGTCGCGGGAAAATCGAACCAATGTATGTCCTCTGGCTTCTGTAGAATCCCAATCCTGAAATATCCCGAAAGGGAAAGTGACGATCATGATGGACAAGCTTCCCTTATCCCGGGTGTACCGCTTCATTGAGCCGGGGCCAGTCGTCCTCGTGACAACGGTACAGAAGAAAGAGCGTCCCAATATCATGACGATGAGTTATCACATGGTGATGGATGACGGAGTCCCTCCGCTGATCGGATGCATGATCGGGCCCTGGGACCACAGTTTTGAGGCGCTCTGCTTGACCGGGGAATGCGTGATCGCTGTCCCCACGGTCGACCTTGCCACAAAGGTGGTGGAAATTGGCAACTGTTCAGGTGCGGATATCGACAAGTTCGAGACGTTCAGCCTGACACCGGTCCCCGCAAAAAAAATAAAGCCACCGCTTGTTGCTGAGTGCCTTGCCAATTTCGAATGCCGGGTAAAGGACGA
>JACTVF010000298.1 GCA_019695435.1 Methanoregulaceae archaeon
CTCCCGTAGTTTCAATCCAGTGGCTTCCAGTTGGATGACAACCTTTGGCTGGACCTTACGGATGATCCGCAACGCACGGCGTTTAGCGAGTCCCGTCGGATTTTTCTTCGGATTTTTCTTTTTGTTCATGTTCGATCTTCCTCTTGGCGGCTTCGTGTTCCTTGTCTGCTTTGATCTGGGCAATCACTTCTCTAGACGGCACGCACTTATCGAGCACCTTGTTGTACAAATCCCATTTCTTCGATTCGTACTCAGCCAGTTTCATCTGGTAGACTTCGACCAGTTCGAGCGCCTTTTCGAGATACAACTTGCGGAGTATGTCACTCTCGTTGTTATACCGGGAGAGGCTGTTGATCGTCGCCTGTAGCCCATCCGCAAGGTAGTCCTGAAAGTCAGCGATGTGCTGGTAGCGGGTGCCTTCGTCTTCGAGTTTCTTCTTCGCCGGAATCGCATACTTCGCATCCCGCTTCTGGATTTCGGTCTGGACTTCGCCAGTGGCAGTGTACTGCGTCGGATTGTCTGGGTGACTCAGCCCGTACTCGTCCGTCCGATCCGCAGCGTATGCATGGTCGATGCAGTACCAATTCCCGGTCCCTAGGTTTTGAACCAGCCCTCGATTCTCGCAGCCCGTCCGTTGGCACAGGTGGTACATGTCGTTCCCAGTTCCATCAGCCCGTCGCTCGATTTCGTACTCTTTACCGTGCTTGTCACAATACCAGCGGCCATCGAGACAGACTGTCGAGGGATCGCCACATTCGAAGATGCAGCAGACCGTGGGATCATTGTCCGAATTGTGAACATCCTCGCTCATGGTTTCACACTGACTTGATCGTCATGCACTTCGAACACGCTCACCATATCGTGACAACCTATGCCTTGATACATGTGATGGGCGATCTTGTCATACGTGATCACCATCGGACCTTTGTAGGGTTCGCCAGTGTATGCGTTCCCGAAGGCACTACGCACGTCTCCGCAGAACAGGACCGTCTCGGTGTACAAGTCCATCGTGTTGTAAGGCTGGAATCGTATGTTCGTGTAATGATCACCGTCAATCATCGTCCCGTCCACCGGGATTCCGAAAAGATAGGCATTATTGTTCGTGTACACTTGTTCGAGCCCGAGACTGTTAGGTCGATTGGCTTTCGTTGTAGACCCGTGGGCAAAGATGCTACCGAAACAAAGCATCCCTATTATGATCAAGAAGACGATGAAACCCGCAACGATTTTGTTCGACGTGGTGTTTGACATGTGGACCTCCAGAAGTCAAAGGCGGATTGCCCGCCGCCTCGGGTGTAGCCACGGGTTCTTCATACCGTGAACTACGTCAGATTACATCCTAGCAAGTTTGGGTTGGCTTGTCAAGAGAATTCTGTATCGTCTCAGAGCCTGCGCCATGACCCACCATTCTTCCCAAGTATAGTGGGCACCCTTACCAAAATTGCATTCGGTGCAGCAGACGACGCAGTTTTCAGCGGTGTATCCTAATGCATTGTCTTTACGGTCTAGGCTGTACCGTGCTCCTCGTGTACCATATGCCTCAAATACGACGGGAACCTCACAGTAAAAGCAAAAAGGTTTCCCCGCAAATTGAACAAAATCTTCATATGAAATTGTAACTTCTCGAAACGTGCGTTTAGCCGCTCGTAGAAAAAGATGGTATAGGGATTCATACGGACGAAGTTTGCTCTTTTTGCACCCACAACTTTTGCTACGCCCTGTCTTCAACGCACTCCCTCGTCGAACTCCAGTTGTCCCACAAATACACTTCACTTCGTAATAATCCCGCCAGTTGTTGCTCCCTTTTATTCGGGGGACTTGTTTTCCAACTGACCAGAATCCGAAGGTTTGTCCTGAGATATTTTCGTGTCTTGACATTTTGCCCTCCCCTTTGTGACAAGCCGTGCAGCGCCACGAGCCGAGACCCTGAGTCCCGGCTTCCTTGGACTTCATGCCCAAGTAGAGACACGGCGGTTTGGTCGCAGGAGCATTGCAACATTGCGACGTATACGAATACACCGGGCTACCCTTCGGCGACGGCCTTGGCTTCCTCGATTGCTTTTTCATAAGCCTCCTGTTTGGCTTGAAGTTCCTGATGGTACGTGTCAATTGCGATTCTGAGTTGTCCCATCGGGATACCTTCCCTCCGGTACTTCTCATCCAACCCCTTTATAACATACCACGCACTTCCTGTCAAGACCCCAATTTTCAGGGCGTAGTCGATCATGGCTTCGGGCTTGTCAAAGCCGGTCTGGTATCGCAGATCGACGACACAGTCCTTGTATGGCATGGCGACTTTGTTCTTGACGTTCTTGAGCATCACCTTGTGGCCGACGACGTTCTCGCCTTCCTTGAGTGTGCCACCCTTCGATGCCGCAACCCGGCGAACTTCTACTCGTACAGAACTGTAAAATTTCAATGCCCGTCCGCCAGTCGTAGTCTCGGGGTTTCCGAAGACGACTCCGATCTTCTCACGAATCTGATTGATGAAGATAACGGTCACGTCCTTCTTTGAACAAAGCCCGGTCAACTTGCGACACGCTTGAGACATCAGCCGTGCTTGCAATCCCATGCAGGAATCGCCCATCTCACCGGCCAACTCCGCACGTGGAACGAGAGCAGTCACAGAATCGACGACAACAATATCGACCAGCGAGCCCTCTACCAAAGACTCGACAATCGTCAACGCTTCCTCGCCGCAATCGGGCTGACTAATGAACAGTTCGTCCATGTCAACGCCGAGATTAGAAGCGAACGTCGGATCGAGAGCGTGTTCGGCATCGACGAATGCGGCCACACCACCAGCTTTCTGTAGTTCGCCGATTGAGTGTAGCGTGATCGCCGTCTTGCCGCCAGCCTCGGGGCCGAAGATTTCGATTATTCGACCACGAGGCCAGCCGCCACAGCCTAGCACTTCTCGATCAAACTGTTCCAGATTCGTCGGAATGTGCGGTACTGGTTTCCTCACTAGGCTCCCCCGGCGCTGAAACGTGTTGCTCGTCTCGAACTGCTTGTCCAGATTCTTGCTCAGGGATTCGATCCCCTTCATTCTTTCCTTTTTGGTCATTGGTCTCCTGTGACGCTTTTAGTGCTTCTGATTCTTCCCGCAGACGATTCATCGTGCTCATAAATCTCGTGAACATGATGCGGTACTTTCTGCCTCGCATCTTATCGACGAACGCCGGACCATGTTCTGAAAACGCTTCATGAGTGACTTTGACCAACTCACCGTGAGTGGCAAAGAAACTGAACCAACAGTACTCGCAGTTGCGATGCGTCGGTTCGTTGACTTGATCGAGACGGTGTCCGCACTCCGGTGTCCGGGGATGTCGGACGGTAAAATACTTTCCTCGCAGTTCACGGAATTGTTTATCCGTAATCTGCTTCGGTTGTGCCGGTGTCTCTGTGTGATCATGTTCAGTGCACGGATTATTCGAAGTCTGATTCATAATCATCCCCTTCACATCCACGCATTCCCCAGTATTCGATCTCGTTCTCTAATAGGACAGGTGGAATAACCCCGTACTTTTGGAGCAACATATTCTTCGCCGGGAACTTGATGTTCTCGTCGTCACCGATCTCGTCTCTAACTTGCTGATTGAGATTGTCCTGCAACTTTTTTGCCCGTACCTGTTCCTCAGTCGGTTCCGGTACGGATACGCTTGCTGTTGCCATTTGTTTCCTCCTCCTTGATGCTAGATTTTACTGCTTGTTGAAACTCGTGAACTTTTTCGACGAGATGGTCGAGATGATATGCGATCACTTCGTCATCCAAATCTTGGACGTGACAATACGCCAACACCCGGTGCACAATGTGCCAGCACTCATGGGCGATGACGTTCGGAGGGGCGTCGATGGGCAGGAATATATATGACCGGCCTTCATCATGGACGTGGAAACAGAAGGCGTCTGCGTTCTCACCCGGTCCTTTGCGTATTCGTTCCTTTGCCGACTTGATAAGGTCTGCGGAGAGAACGACTCTGACGCAGTAATTCGCCATGACTTCAAATTCAACCCACATCGCATAATCCCCGTACTTCGTTTTCTTCGGCTTTCTCATGCGGTCCTCCTGATCGTTCGGAAGTATGAATCCTTACCGTGCATCGGATAGATGCCACGTTTTATAAATTCTGCACCCATGCCCTCTTCGAGATTTTGCATCGCCTCGCCATAAATCTTTTGGGCGTGCATCCCTCGCTCGATGTAATCTTCGGAATCGAAATCGAGATACGCTTGTCGAAAAGCGTCCCATGCCGATTCCGATTTGAGAATCTTACGGAACACCCGCTCTACGTCGCAGCGGAAATCTACGAGCGTCGGTCTCACCGGATTAGCAGTTCCCTTTCCGCCGCTTCCGATGTTGACCGCAGACACACCGACCTTTACATCCCTCGCACTCCGGTACGCTTCCATCACCAGATCAAACGCTTTTTTTCTTTTGTCGTAGGGTGGTCTTTTCTTATGCTTGGGTTTCATCTTTTGCCTTTCGTACTTGTCGAGTAACTAATCCCTCGGGGCCGTAACGTTTGTTTTTCTTCGTTATTTTTGCTTGGCCCATAAGCCCATATACTTTTTCCCCTAAGGCTATCGGGGCTGGTGGGTCTTCGATGTAAGCCAGCATTGCCAAAAGTTTTTCTCGATCATCGCACAAGAATTTGTTCGTTATGGGATTGAGCAAACCCCGCACTAATCCCGTTCTATGATCATGATCTAGGTTTGCAGCGGGGACCAGTGGCATACCTGATATGGGGTCCATGCCGTCTTGGTACTCCCATATACGCTCCCGATCTCCCGGTAAGAGATTATAGAGAACCGCATCTCGCTTGTCCCTTTGGTCATCCGAATTCTTTATTCGTGCAGGTCTTTTAGCTTCCCGCACTCGGGATAGCGACTGCTGTTGGGCTCTCCACACGGGATCGTTCTCCCACTTGTCCTTGTAGTAGCATTTTTTACACAGACCTTTGGCATAATGCGTCTTCTCAGGACAACACGTCGACTTTAGTCCACGCTTCCCCCGTTCGATCCTTGACCAATAACCTTTCGCCTTTGGACTGGTCAATTGATTTCTCGATTGCGATTCACCGCTTCGATCTCGTCCAGCAGATCGTATCTGCACTCATTCAGAATTGCAAGCGTAATCATCTCGTACGGACGCCGGTTGTAAATGTACACCCATGCGTGCCGTAGAAATTCTGCGATCTCTAACTTCGTTGGTCCTTCAAATTGCATCATCTCTCGTCACCACTTCCTCTCTGAGTGCCCCGTTTGATGCGGCCCTCTAATTTGTCGTAATTAGCCTTGAGTATGTCCGAAGGCTTGTAGCCGTAATACCGGGCAATCGTGACTGCGTAGTGCACTACATCACCCAACTCTTTCAGGATGCCCGCCTCAGCGCCGGACTTTCCATCTCGAATGTCTTTCTTAACTTTCTCTTGAACCTTGCCGCCAGCGAT
>JACTVF010000299.1 GCA_019695435.1 Methanoregulaceae archaeon
TGAAGGTTCCAATGGGTAGAATACCTATATTCTGTAATGGGGTTCCTGGGCCATCATATAGAACAAACGGAGCACCGAAAGTATTAGTAATTTCGATATCGTTATTCGCAGAATATCCAGCAGAAATTCCTACTATATTATCGGCATTTATAATACTAATTGCCAAAGAAATATTTGAAGTATTTGCGAACGAAACAATAATATTTCCGCTGTAGGTAAATGTAAGAGGGGTTAGATCCACAGCATATGTTATTGGAATGGCAGTATTCACTGTGAAAGAACTGTTTGCACTTATATTTCCAGAATTATTACCTGTAATCGAAACAGACGGTGTTACACTCCAATTTTCTTGATAACCATAATTCCAAATTACTCTATCAGTTATAGCATTGATGGAATTCAAACCCAAGCCATTATTGTATGCTTGCTGCAAATAAAATAAAATACGTTGACCTTCACCAGGCTTAACATAAACTAAAGGAATAGAGGGAACATATCCAAGACTTAATCCGTTTGGTTGTGGATCAGTCATCCAAGATGGCAGGAATGAATCATCAAAAGAACTTAGAGTTGCATTCAATTGTTCGATCATATTCGGTGTGGTTGCTGGAAATAAATTATATAGACTATTTGAATTTGAAGGAACCGTTTGAATATTTGAGAGATACTGTGAATATCGAATAGTTTCCGAAGATAAATTATTTGAGATTAAATCACCGGAAAAAGTTGAACCGTTTTCCGTAGTAAATCGATCTATAGGTTGTATATAAATTACTTCATATCCTTCACTAGTACTCTGCGCCCATTTTGGTGGGGTAAACAAGAAGGATTTATCCTGAAAATAATTTGATAAACTATTCACAACTTCAGCTGGAGTAGATGCAGCAATACCATATGTCAATAACATTCTTGTGGCATGAGCAATCCCAAAATAAAAATCTCCTTCTCGGAAAATCGATTCATGTGAAACAATAGATTCATCATATAATGGAGAAAATAACGTCTCAGAATCTTGTGGGCTCAATAAAAACTCGAGACTTAAATTTGTTTTGGGTGATGCAATATATGCTGACGAATCCAAACACAATTGAAAATCTTTTTCAATCTGCACCAAAGTTTGAAAATCTTCGTAGTTCTTAGTTGTTGAATTTGCATTATCATAGTCATTATAAGATACCAAATTATTAATACCAATTTCAGCCAATACCGTGAAGTTATAAGTTTTATCGAAATTTGTGATATTGTTATCAAAAATAGTCTCTTCATCTAAAGTAAAATATTGAGAAGTTGGTAGACCAGCAATTAGACCGTTTGATAATAATTGTAGTCCGGCTGGCATAGATCCGCAAACTAAAGAATATCTAATTGGGTTGGTAGGAGTAATTTGTGATCGACCATGAATCACAATTTGTGGGATGGCTTGATATCCATATCCAGTTTTAGAAACGGGAATATTTTGTATAACACCATTGTTGATTATGGCAATTGCTGATGCAGATTCAATTTCATTTTCGTGTGATATTCCAATGGTGGCAGTATCATAAAAGCCGCCGCCATCAATGACATTTATATTTTCCACACCAAAATTCAAAGAAACAATTGCATTATACGTTGGATTTTCGTTTTCGTTTGGATTTAGCCATTGTACGATTAAAGATGGTGGCAGTTCAATGTAATTTTGCGGGCCTTCGCTGGTTATTGATATATTTGATATACCACCTTCTGATGCAATGCCATTTACAACTAAATTTGCTGCGTTACTAAAAATACCGCCTTGAATATTAAGATAATTTCCGAGTGAAAAATTCGATCCGCCCGAAATTATATTTGCTGAAATTACTTGCATTGAGCAATTAGCCAATGCCGTATTGATAACCGGAGCTAAGAATGGTTGAATGACATTGGCCGACACCGAAAGAGTACTCGGAACTCCTGGTGTTACGTTTCCAATAAAAGTTGGAGAATTCCAGATGAGACTTTGATTCAATGGATTCTCGACGAACATATTAATAATTGCCGTTGATTGATAAGATGGATCGTAGAGCTTGTATATTTGCACACCTAATTGATAGATAGGTAGATTTGCTTCATTACGATTAATGGTTCCAGATATCCATCCGGTATCTATATCAATTGAAATTGTGCCGGGAAAATTTTCAGTATTTTGCAGAGAATAATTAATTGTATTGCCGTCGTAATCATAGGCATTTATTTTATAATAAAATTGATCACCACTGACGTTGTAGAAATCAAAATAAGTCGTAATTATTTTTGAAATTGGATCTTCATAATGTTGAGCATCAAGAAAAATTGGATCATGATATTCTGTATTAGCCGAAGCAACAATATCTGGATCAAATGAACGGTACATTGCCAGCAATGTATCAGATGAATTTGGAGCAAACGACATGATAATTGTCGATGACGATACTGTAAAATCAGTACCTGGATTCAGAAGAACTCCATTATAAAATAATCGCAATGTTCCCGACAATGGGGTTTCTGGTCCGGATGGTACGTTGAAGGTTGTATTGACTCCGTTTTTTTCAGTGGGTAAAGTTGTCCACCAGGCATTGATTATTTCAGAGCCATACACATACCAAGCTCTAATAATATCAGTTGATTTTGGAGCAAAGGTGAATGTAATTGTTTGGTTGGTTACTCCCGACAAATTATAATCGAGACCAATATTCAAATTCAATCCATTAAGGACCAGAATTAAACTACCCGGCTCAACAATTCCGTGCAATAAAGAAAAAATGGTATTGACGGAATTCTGTAACCCTGCTGGGGTTTCATTTGAAGAAAAAGAAATTGGTATAGAAATAACAGGCATATCGTATTTATAAAAATGTGTAGAAGGCAAACTGAATTGATTCAATGGCTGGCGCAAATCCAATGTAAGTAAGGATATTTCCAAGAACAGTATAATCTATTCCTTCATCTAATAACGTTCCGTTATAATATACTCTTGCATTATATGGTGGAAACGGATCATTTGGCAATGTGAAGATTTGATTTACCCCATCTACAATTCCAGAAGGAACAACGTAATCTTGAAAATTATATTGGTATGATGCTATATTTTGTCCGAAGAAAATATCCTGACGAACAACCTCCATTGAATATTCAACTTGGGTGCCTGAATTATACTCAGCAACGAAAGTGAATAGGGCATTATCTTCACTGGCAGGCAAAGGTGGCGCTGATGGCTCAATATTTTGATAGATAGGTGGAGAATTGTATAGAACAGAAGGACTTATAAAGCCACTGATTCTTCCATTACATGGATCAATCGTTAGATTCGCTGGAAGACCACCAGAAATTATTTGTATATTGCTGGATAAGTTTTCATCAAAAGGAATTACGGCAAGCGAAGATTCCATCCATGCGCCATCTGGAAATTCTCCGAGAAAACCATAGGGGAAAACATATTCGGGCAGTGGTTCAAGAACGGAGATTGAAAATGTTCGATCGGAAATATTATTATTTTGGTCAGTTGCTCTTATTGTAAAAGGGAAAGTTTCAACTGGAGATTCAATAGATGGAACGCCCCAAACAAGCGGATCAAAAACATGTTGAGCGTAATTTATTCCATTGAGTATCAACCCATTTGGTAAAGTACCAGATATAATATCAAACGAAATTATATTCGCGTTTGGAGAGCAAGATAAATTGAATTGATATGGC
>JACTVF010000300.1 GCA_019695435.1 Methanoregulaceae archaeon
CAGAAAAAAAGAGCGAAGAGCTCGTCTTCTTACTCAAGAGCGGACTGTCTGGAATAAAAAAGTCCGAATGATGGACATTTTGGAAATTATGTGGATAAAAAATTTCGAGGGATTTAAAAGAAAATTTTGAAGCGATGAAACCCTCAAAGAAAAAGCGGAGTATTCAAAGCAGACAACTGATGAAACTTGACAAAACCATCCTTGCCCGGTTGGAAAGAAATGGATTTATTACTCGGACAAAAGAAGGAAGAACTAGTTATGTTTCCCTCACTGAATCGGGAAATTATGCTGCGCATATCAGCGGGATGTTAACCTGATTACTATTTTCTCCCCCCTTCAATAAAACTTGGGCCTCCCACCCCGGGGAGTATTATTCTGCCCACGGGCCCGGGGACGAAAGGGAAAAATGGCAGATTTCGTATAGAATCCAACCAACTTCCTAAACATTCCGAGAGAATATCGATAAAGATTCGCGTCAACTTTTACAGGGTAAGCCCACGCTGGCAGAGGGGCGGCAGCCCCGTTTGAGCGTCCTCTCCCTGTAATACATAAAAAACGCCCGTAAAACCCTCCGATTGCCGCACCCAAAAATCCCGCCCATTAAAACCCCCCATTTGCCAAAATAAGCCCAAATTGAGCCCCATATAATACCTATTAGCGGGCCATATTCGCGTTCTGGCAGCGATCGTTTTCCCTCATCAACAGAAAACCCATCCGGGCCCGAAAACCGCCCTCAAAACGCGTCTATGAGATCGTTTTATTTTGCCCGATTCCGAAAATAAGCCCGATTTAAGGGTATTTGTAAACGGAGCCCGATACGGGCTTCTTTTGGGGTGTGAGGGAGGTAATCGGAGGCTAGATTGAGCCCGGATTGGATAATGTCTATAACGAGACTCACGGGGAAAACGGACGGTGCAGGGGGATGATTATGACGGGGAAAATGAATTGGGAAGAGTATTACGCCTTCCGAAACATAATTCCCACCAGATTATGAGATTTGGTCTTTTGTTTATCAACAATGGGTATCAGGACATGTATCTCCCGATTTTTTGCGAAGACCGGGAATTGGCATATTCTGTGCTTGAAGATGCATTGAAAAAATGGGGGGAGACCAAAAAAAGAGATAGCTCTTCAGACGCCATATCTTTTCATTCAATGGCCGATAAACTAGGCACAGAAAGACGGGGCACGGGTCCACGGGACTGCCCACTCTTCCTCAGCCTGGAAGCAGTTTCACAACAATGTTTTGGCGGGATAGATTCTGCCTGCGAGGATGCAGCGTATATCTTCGCGGTGGATCTTGAGAATCTGAAGATAATTACCCTGAAGTAATTTTTAGAGTGCAACAATGTTATTGCCATCTGGTGGCAATAAGGGAAAAAAAGTAATTTAGGTTTCTTTTTAGGTAAAAACTCAACAATGAGATTATGATAGAATGACCGAACCAATTTTTCTTAAAACAAAAGAAGGAGGACTCGTTCCCCTCACAGAAACACAATATGCAAAAGAAGAAGATCTTCAGGATTTGCTTGCAGATCATCCGGAACTGATTTTTTCGATTAATGAGCAAATGCCTCAATTACTTCTTGTCGCGCAGGAAGCTGGAATTCCGGGCGAAGAAGGATCTGAAGATGATTTTTTCATAGATCATATTTTTGTCGATACTGACGGAAAACCAACATTTGTTGAGGTCAAGCGGAGCACAGATACCCGAATCCGCCGGGAGGTCATCGGTCAGATGTTTGACTATGCCGCTCATGCCAGGGCATACTGGACGAACGATAAGGTCCGGATGATGTTCAATGATACATGCAACAAGAAGGATCAGAACCCTGACAGCGTCCTTCTCTCTTTTATTGGGGAAGACAAAAACCCGGACCAGTTCTGGGAGAACTTTATGATAAATCTCAAGGGAGGAAATATCCGCCTGATCTTTGTGGCAGACACCATCCCGAAACGACTTCAGCTCATCATTGAATTTTTACGGGAATATATGAAACCCTGTGAGGTTCTTGCTCTGGAGGTTCGTCAGTTCCTTGGCGGCGATCAGTCCCAGATGATCGCCCCCCGTTATGTCGGGGGCTCGGTCAGGATTGACATGCGCGACAAACTGTTGAAAGACAAGCGGGACTGGACAGAAGACTCGTTCATGGAAAAGATAACGAAAGATCGACCAGAAGTCGAGTCGATCTTTGCCAGGAAAATTTTCGAATGGGCAAAAAAACATACTATTGAACCTGTCTGGGGATCCGGCCCAAGCAACGGATCGTGCTTTTTCAAAATGTTCGGAGAGTCAAAAGGTTCCAAATGGCTGGGACTATGGACAGACGGCAATGTAGAAATCCGGTTTAATTATCTCCGTGAACGCCCGCCGTTTGATGAAGATAATAAAATCAGGGAATTTGCCGGGAAAATCAAAACTCTTACCGGCATTTCAGTTTCTGATGAACAATTGAAGGGATATATCGATTTCCATCCTTCAATGGATTCAGATTCGATGATCCGCTTTTTAGGCTTACTCGACTGGACAATTCGAGAGGTAACTTCGAAATAATTATAATAAACTTGGGGAGTCGTAACAGTGTTCCCTGTCCCTTCTCTTTCACATTTCGTCTCCCGAACTTTCCATCCCTGAAATTATTCAGAAATCTTTAAATCGAATCCCGTTCTTCAAAAAATAGTTAGATTATGGAGCAGGCAGAAATCGAAGCAGCAATCGAAGCATTCGCACCATTCCGGCACACCATTGCAATAATAAAATTCCGGTGCATGGTCTTCGAGTACCTGTTCTCTGCTCTCATGGCAGGCTGGTCCATCCAGAGAGATCCCCAGCCAGCAGTGCGTAACTATTATTTTGAGACCGAGGGAGTGCACGGCTACGCTGAACGTGTGGTCCCGCCTCTCTTCGAACTCTCCCCGTTCTTTTCTGACGCGAGCTAAGACCGCCGGGTCCGGGCGATTACGGGTACGCCGTCGTCGTCAGGTTTGTGCGGTCTTTTCTTTTCGGGCGTGGTGCTGGTACCTCCGTGTCCGGCATTTCGCCCTTTTTGCACGTCCTTTGAATACTTACAAAAATTGCGAGAAGAGGAATCCCTCATGAGACAATCGTGTACCTGCGCCACACGAGGCAGGCGACAGGGAGCCGGGAGTTCCCGGCAGTTTCCGGAACAGCAGGAGAGCGAGCGGATACGTGGGCCGGGCGGCAGCGGGAACCGGGCCGGCATTAAAGAGAGTGACGCTCTGCCTCCCCCTCTCCGCGAGCGGGGTGCTGTATGATCGGCGCAAGCGGGGGCGTGCTTGAAATGCAGGCGCTCCTGATCCTGAAATCCTTTGCCATCCATGCGCTCCCCGCCCGGGCGATAGGGCTCTCCCGCACGTTCTGCGATATTATCGGTATGATACAGGGTGGGACGATGATCGGCGTCAAACTCAGGCGCTCGCCCTCGCCGCCCCTGACACCGGCGCAGGCCCGGCGGTGCTACTGGCCCGAGATCACCCTGATGAAATCCTGCTGCCCGCAAAAATCCGTGCGGCTCGAACTCTGGATCGCTTTCTCCGGTGGGCGGTGGCAGTTTTTTGAGATTGATGGTGACAACGTCCGGGAGGTGGAGCATGCCGGCCAGCCCTGACCGTGCGAAGGTACCGGCACGGGTCCCGTCGGTCCCGCTCTTCCTGATCCCAAAAGTGAT
>JACTVF010000301.1 GCA_019695435.1 Methanoregulaceae archaeon
TTTCAAATATTTGCAAACATATTCATGGTAGTGAACCATATGAAGATGTTGAATTACCTTGGAAATTAGGTAATGGCGTGCTTTGGCGTCGCTCTTCTGCTGAAATTGAAAAATTATCGGATGAAGAAGCAATGCTTTGGATGCTGGAGTAATGATGAAGGATTTACTTATTGATAAAAACGGAAAAACTCTTAAAAGAGGCGATTGGATTCTTTATCATCCAAATGTTTATGCTGAGGACACATATCTTAGAGTCGGAAAAATCTCAAGCATACGAAGGGCAGGACTCAATACACCTGATGCTTTGATTCATTATCAAAATGATCCTGAGCCCCGGCATAGAAATGGATCGGAGTTGGAAAAAATTTCTGAAGTGGAAGCAATGATTTATATATTGGAGAATTCATGAATCAATTTTCCGTGGGTGATTGGGTTAAAATTCAAAAAGGGCCAAATCGTAATTTCGTTGGTAAAATATCAAAAAGATCCATATTTGAGAATATTTGGTTTGTGCAATTCAAAGGATGGAATAGTTCTTTTCCGGAAGAGTTTATGAAGAAATTATCCAAAGGTGAAGTTATGCTATATATTTTGGAGAATTCATGAAAAACAAATTCAAAATAGGAGATTGGGTTTGCTTTTCTCCTGAACCACGATTCGTTGGAAAAATTGTGAGTATTAAGGGGTTCACAGACAACGAACGTTATTATAATATAGATTTTATTGGTATTGGTGTGGTACCATATTCTCCAGAATGCATTAACTCTATTTCTGACGAAGAAGCAATGTTGGCAGTTTTGTGTGGAAGGCAAGATAGTGATAAAGAATGGTAGATAAGAATGGTGAAAAATTAGAAGTCGGTGATTGGTGTGAATTCGACCGTGGAGCAACTATTCGACCTTTTGGAAAAATAACGCAAATAAATTCTGTAACGAGTTTTGTTGGCGATCATAAATATGAGACCGCCACTCTTGATTCTCGAATAGTTACCGAGGTCAGTAATCCCAATAATCCACATTATCCCACTAGGACTTCGAAGCAGATAAGGAGAATTACAGAAGAAGAAGCAATGCTTCTTCTGTTGATATATGATTCAAACCCATACCATGACGGATAGAAATGGCACTCTTTTAGAAATTGGTGATTGGGTGAGATTTTGGAATTCTGAGATGCTGAACAATTGGGCAATTGGCACAATTCTTGAAACATTTCCGCAAGAGATCAATCGTGGATTGATTAGGGTTCTTCAGAAAAACAGTAACGATCGAAGAGCATTCATTCGAAATCATGAATATATTGAACGAATTCCAGACGAAGAGGCAATGTTGATGGCATTGGAGAATTCATGAAGGATAAAAACGGAATTGAATTAAAAGTCGGAGATTGGGTGAAAATTGATCCTTTTCGAGACCTAAATAAAATTACAATATGGTATGGAAAAATTACTGAGATAAAACCACCCAGTGAAAATTATAAAAGTTCTGCCTATGTTGATGTTAGAAATTATAAACCGTCGTATGGTAATCTTTATGACAGAAATTCACAAGAAATCGAAAAATTATCAGATGAAGAAGCGATGATTTATATATTGGAAAGACAATGAAAAATGAATTGAACATCGGTGATTATGTTCTTTTTGATAGTACAACATTTGGAAATAATCAACTTGGAATTGTAAATGATATTTGGGCCAATAATATTGGAGTTCAATACCACGGAGTAATCTGGATTAGGAGGTGTTCAGAAGTCCAAAAAATATCAGAAGATACAGCCATGCTAATAATGTTGGAACGGTAAATCACTTGACTTCTATACCAAGAGAGTGTATAATTAAAGCATGAAAGACTATAATGGGAATATATTAAAAATTGGCGATTGGGTTGAAATGAGGTTTATTTTGCGGGATGAAAAGGAACCCAAACCATTTGGTCGAATTGTTGATTTTCAGCATATTATGAATGAGGGCAATGTTACCGTGAAAACGCATTCTTATTGGAAATTTGGCTGTGTTCGGCAATATGCTTTGAATTTGGATAAATTATCCAATGAGCAGGTTATGTTAAGAATTTTGGAGATCGCATGAAAATTGGAGACTGGGTTCGTGTAAATCATTGTCCTGATTACGTAGGAGAAATAATGAGAGCCAGCGACCACAATAAATTGTACATTGATAGCCCAGCGTGGGAAGTTAGAATTGGCTTTGGAAATACAGCTTGGCGCAGTAATTGGTACGAATATAATTTGACTCGATTGCCCGACGAAGAAGCGATGATTTATATATTGGAGAACTCATGAATCTATTAAAATTGGAATGCAAATGCACCATTGCCAATGGATGCACCACGCGATCATTCATTATCAATGAAATTCGTGAGGATACTCTTCCATGGACCATTAAAGAATTGAAATATCGTGTTGCCAATAATATCGATATTTCAGATATGAAAAAGAATAGATATGTGAGTGAACTATGAACCCCGACAAAAATGGTCGTATCTTAAAAATTGGTGATTGGATTCTTGATTGCTATACAGATACCATCGCTGAAATTACTGGCATTGATAAGGAAAATGATCCGTTTGTTCGTGTATTTCGTGAAAAAACCAAAGATTTTATTGATTCAAATTGGTGGGTACATAGAATTGAAAAGATATCTGAAGGTGAAGCCATGCTGCATATTCTGGAGAATTCATAATGAATTCGGATCAAGATGGCAATATTTTACAAATCGGTGACTGGATAATTGATGCCAATTATCGTCGACTTGCTAGAATTACTGATATCGATGCAGAAGGGGATCCAATAGTAAATATTTATAAAGAAAATTACGGAATTTGGTGTGCCGATAGAACCAAAAAAATTACGGAAGCAGAGGCCATGCTTTTTATTTTGGAGAATTCATAATGATAATGAAAACAGACAAGAATGGTAATCCATTAGAAATTGATAATTGGGTAATTGATGGCGGCCGAGATGGGTTTCGGCTCGCTAAAATTATTGGTGCTGATAAAGACGGAGATATAATTGTTCATATTCGTAATGAATCTTTTTATGAAGACGATCCACCAATTTGGTATGCCCACCTGGTATTAAAAATTAGTGAAGACGAAGCCATGCTTCATATTCTGGAAAATTCATGAAAGAAAAATTAAAAATCGGTGATTGGGTTCTTTTTGATTTGCATAATGGAAATGGAAAAAAGATGTTGGGCACCGTTGTTGAATTTGACAATGATGGTGACCCAGGTATTCTTCCACACCAAGAAAGTCTGACGCATCGTTCTTGGTTTAGATATCGTACAGAAGTTACAAAATTATCCGAAGGTGAAGTTATGCTATATATTTTGGAGAATTCATGAAAAAAGAATTAAAAATTGGTGATTGGGTTCTTTTTAAGTCTTATAATAATGGAATATCATATTTTGATCTTCTAGGACGTGTAAAAGAATTTGATGACTTTGGTGATCCAGGAATATTACCATATAATGGTAGTATTAATACTGACGAACATAGGGACCGCAATCATTTGTGGTATAGATTCAAAAGAGATTATAAGAAAATATCCGAAGATGAAGCGATGATTTATATGTTGGAGAATTCATGAAGGATAAATTTGGTAATGAACTGAAAATCGGAGATTGGGTTCGTTTTTATTTTCTCATTGACGATTCAGATTATATTGG
>JACTVF010000302.1 GCA_019695435.1 Methanoregulaceae archaeon
ACTACCTTCACTATTTCCGGGACCGGTACAGCCGGCTCGGCGGGATGATCCGGGCACGATGCGGGGCGATACCGATCGAGGGGCTCACCCGCTCACCCCGGTACCGGCAGGAAGAGTGCACCGTGATCGGGATGGTGGCCGAGGTCAAGACCACCACGAACGGCCACCGGATCGCCGAGCTGGAGGACACCACGGCAAACCTTTCGGTGCTCTTCCGGAAAGACCGGCCGGTCTTTGCCGACGCCGAGCGCCTGATCATGGACGAGGTGATCGGGGTCAAGGGCAAGCTCTCCAACGATGGCAGGCTCTTCTTTGCCGAGCAGATGTTTCGTCCCGATATCAGGATCGATAACAAGCCGTTTTTAAGCGAGCAGCCGGGCAAGGCGGTCTTCATCTCCGACGTCCATGTGGGGAGCAATACCTTCCTCCTTGATGCCTGGAACCGGTTTGTCGACTGGATCGCGGAGTCTGATGCCACCTACCTCCTGATCGCCGGTGACCTCGTGGACGGGATCGGGGTCTTCCCGGGGCAGGAGCAGGAACTGAACATCAAGAACATTTACGAGCAGTACGACGCGTTCGGCGACCTGATCAGTGCGATCCCGCACCGGATCAGGATCATCGTCGCGCCGGGCAACCACGACGTGGTCCGGGGCGCCGAGCCCCAGCCGGTGATCCCGGCGCAGTTCACGAAAAAGTTCCCCGAGAACTGCATGCTTGTCGAGAACCCGGCGCTCGTAAACCTGCAGGGCGTGCGGGTGCTGATGTATCATGGGCGGTCGATCGATGACATGATCGGCCTCATCCCGGGGGCATCCTACGAGCAGAGCGGAAAGATGATGGAGGAGATGCTCCAGCGCCGCCACCTCGCTCCCGCGTACGGCAGGCGCACACCCATTGCCGCAGGAAAATCCGACCGGCTGATCATCGACCCGCTGCCGGAGATCCTCCACACCGGTCACGTCCATATCACGGGGCTCACCCAGTACCGGGGGGTGCTCGGCATCAACGCCGGCACCTGGCAGTCGCAGACCGCGTTCCAGAAGCAGATGAACGTGAACCCGACACCGGCGCAGGCCGTGATGGTCGACCTCCAGACGCTGGTGCCGGAGACGTTTTCGTTTTTGTGAGGGGGGAGAGGAGAGCCTAAAAAACCCAATAGCGCCCAATCGACAGGCAAGACTCGTCAAAGTTCCTGAACGGGTGAGCCCCTCACCCCTTTTTCAAGAATGGAAGGTTTATTTTTACCATACACCGGATGTAATACATAACCATCCCGGTTTACCTGATTAAAGCCAGCGGTAATAAGCGCTGCCGATCGAGGCGAATATGATGAATTCCCCCGTTGACCGGATTGCCCGGATAGTAGTACAACATAAAGAACTCATTTTTCTATTTCTTTTAACGTGCATTTTCTTTTATCCCGTTGTTGTCCACTATGACCAGATGATCTACCCGCCGGGAAATGTGGTTGGCAATGATGTAACTGCACTGGGTTCTTTCTGGAGATCTTTTTTTGCTACCAGTATCCGGAACGGTACTGGCATTCCCCTGTGGAATCCCTATGTGTTTTCCGGTACGCCGTTTATTGGTGATCCCCAAACCCAGATGTTCTATCCCTTTGTCTGGTTGTCCCTTTTCTTTAATTCCGATTTGCTCTTTGGCTGGTGGTTTATTTTTGATGTTTTTCTGATTGGCGCATTTACGTTTCTGTTTGCCCGAACGCTTACGCTGAGTAAATATGCTGCTCTCTTTTCTGCTATAACATTCATGTTCAGCGCAACGGTCGTATTGCGGGTCTACGCAGGTCATCTTTCTATTCTGGATGCGCTTGTGTGGTTCCCGCTGATCTTATTGTTTTATGAACGCTCTTTTACGCACAACCGCATCCTCAACGGGCTGGGGGCCGGGATTGCAATGGCGTTGATGGTGCTTAGCGGCATGGTCCAGATCGCATTGTATGGTATGTTTGTTTGTTTTGTGTATCTCATCGCCCGTACATTTTTTTTCACTACGATACCCACCTTTAAGGACAAAATAAAGCATCTCGCGATTGTCGCGTTCTTATCCCTATTCCTCTGTGCTGCAGTCTCTGCAATCCAGATTCTGCCAACGTGGGAATATTCGCAATTTTCAAACCGGGATGTCGGTGTGGATTATCAGTTCTCAACAACGCTGTCGTTGCCAGCCTCTGCTCTGGAAACCCTTATTATTCCGGATGCCTTGGGTAATCCGCTGGGACCCATAACTCATAACTTCGTAAGTCCCCCGGTGAGTTATTGGGAATTCGGCATCTATCTCGGTATTCTTCCGTTATTCTTGGTGGCATTGGCGCTTATTTTTCATCGGACACGATACGTATTTTTATTCTTGTTCCTTGCGCTTTTTTCCCTGTTATTTTCATTCGGGGCATATTTTCCGTTATACCGGATATTTTATGATCTAATTCCCGGTTTCTCCATGTTCCGGGTTCCGGCTCGTATGTTATTTGCATTCACATTTTCATTGGCGGTTATTGCAGGATTCGGCATTGATGTTATTTTTAACAGTCGTATTTCCGTGAAACATACGTTTGGATCCGTTTTCGGCAAATCCGTTCTTTATCCCGTATGTGCGTGCATTGCGGCAGCATCCGGGCTTATACTTTTAGTTTCGTTATTAACTCGTTTATTCGATATCATGTATCTCATGCCTGCCTTTTTGGGGTGGGTGGCATTTGTTGCGGTATTCTGCATCGGGCCTGTATTCCTGAAAAGCGACACCCCGGCCAAATCGCATATAAATGTCCTTAAAATCGTGGTGATCTGTATTCTCATACTGGATCTCTTTTCTTTTGGTATGCGTTTCATCGATACAAAACCCCCTTCTGAAGTGTTCAAAAACCCGGATTTTGTTTCTGTGATCAAAAATGAGACGGATCCCTATTTCCGGATTTATGATGAAACGGGTCTCCTGAATCAGAATATTGCCTACAGGAATAACCTTTTCCTGATCAGTGGCTACGCCCCGACCTGGCTGAAAGAGTATCGGACATTTTTTGTTCAGTCGCAACCGGATCTTTATAATGCCGGACCAGAATCATGGAACCAGGGTGCAACGATTAAAAATTTTGACATTTTGCGATTCCTGAATGTCCGTTATATCATTACCAAAAGGCACTACGATAGTAACATCGGTGTCTCGGGTCTTGAGTGCGTGTATGATAATGACTCGGTCCTGGTCTACCGACTCAACGTTACCTATCCCCGTGCGTATCTTATCCCCGTCTCAGAGTTTGGCAATGACACCCCCCTTCTGGTGCAGCCGGCGCAGATCGTTCGCTATTCGCCCAATTCAATTGTTGTGAATGTAACGACGTTAAATCCCCGGTATCTCGTACTTAGTGAGATCTATTATCCGGGATGGACGGCGCGGGATAATTCCAATACATTGGAAATTTTACGCTATCATGATGTATTCCGTGCGGTATATCTGGATCCGGGAACACATCAGGTATCATTCACCTACTTCCCCAGAATACTCACAATCTAACTCCCCAAAGTGAAGAGCGGGAGCGGCTGATTAGGGATCTCCTCCAACACTTTGAATACCGATCCACGAGAATTGTTTTGATATCCTTCAATGACAAAGAACAGGAATTTCCTTCTCATTCTGACGTCGCTTGCACTCCTTGTGCCCGTTA
>JACTVF010000303.1 GCA_019695435.1 Methanoregulaceae archaeon
GAAAACCGTACTGTGGCTGGAAGGCCGGGTTCATCAGTGTCAGGTTGACAACCGGGCAGGGTGGGAACCGGCCGGAGTTGCCAAAGAAGATCGGGTTGTCGTACTCGCTGACAATCACCTCCAGCTCGTCCTCGGTCTCTTTTGAGGACCGGAAACTGCCGAGGTGGAAGAGTCCTTTGGTGAGAATGATCTCCGGGTTGAGACCCGTCCCGAGGATGTACTTGATGCTCGGCATCCGCTCCTTGATCGTATAGGGATGGACGTTGATCACGACCGGATGTGCACCGAACTCCTCCGCCATCCTTGCAAGAGAGAGGGCCCGGATGGGCCCGGGGAACTCGGATACCTCGATGATGGCCGTCTTTCCTTCGAGCGATTTTTTCAGGTACTCAAGATCCGGCTCCACCTCCCGGGTTTCCCGTTCGATCACCGCGAGCGCCTCCTTTTCCATGCCAAGGGGTGTTGCGACGCCGAGAAGCCACTCCTTCGTGGCCGCATACCCGTAGGGTTGCCCGGTCTTACTGTACGGGATGCCGAAGCGTTCCTGCATCAGGTCGCCCAGCTTCTGCCCCCAGTCGTAGCACCACGAGGCGTTCAGCTCGACCTCCCGGGCATGCCTGATCTGCTCCACGGTGCAGCCCCCTGCGATGATGGCGTTTATTTTTATCCCGATCTCGCCAAGGAGCCGTTCTATCTCGTCCATGTCCCAGTTGAATTCCGTGGGGGAAGGGCCCCAGCGGGCCCCGAGGATATTGATCGTCCCTTTCATCGTTGTTTTCGGGGGCTCCATCAGGTCCATGATCAACCTGAACGCATCCTCATAACCGCTCCGGAAATCGCCGCCGAACCCCTCGCTTTTGAGCGCCAGTACCCGGCAGCCGACCTGTTTCTCTGCCTCGCGGGCGATGCTCTCCACGTCATCACCGATGATCCCGGAGCAGCAGCACGAGAGGATGACGATGAGGTCCGGGTGGTACTTCGCGTATGCCTCTTTTACGGCTTCGAGAAGTTTTCCTTCGCCGCCATAGATGATGTTGCTCTCGTCAAGGGTAGTGCAGGCGGTAGGTTCGAGCGGGACGCCGCGGATCTCGCAGCACTCCCGGGTCCGGACAAAGTCGGACATGAAAAGCGGGCATCCGGTGGGGCCATGCACCAGGGGCACCACATGCCGTATGCCGCTGATGACGTAGTAGGCAGTAAAAAACTTGCACATCGGGGCATGGGAGGCCTGCAGCCGGGGGATCATCTCGCCGGTTTCGACTTTCTCCAGTAACTGCTGCAGGGTGCCGTGAAATACGATGGAACCGCTATTCATGATTCCCACACACTCCCATCACGCATGGATGATATAAAGGTTTACAGAAAATGGCGGAGTGGATTGACCGGGGGGGTGGTGCTGTGTTGACGGTGTCAGGGGAGGGATTGGGAACGCACCTGGCATGAAGATCCAGTACGTGGTGACCGATGTCCGGCGGTACGGGGTGGAACCGGCCTGGTGTACCACGTCGTTCGATCTTGAGTTTTATCGCGAGCTTACCGGGAAAGCATGTGCCGAGATCTCGTTTGCAGTCTCCTGAAATAGGATCCGTGTGAACCAGAATAAAAAATACAGATAAGGCTGCACGGGGGTTACAATCTTCATATTTTAGGGAAATTGCCAATGATCCCTTGCAAGATACAAATCAAAATCCATATCATGAAGAAATCCGGAAGAAATTTATGGAATTACGCGGGCCCCTGAGCGGAAAGGATCAGAAACCTGTTATTTTTATCCTCGCACTCTCCTCTTTCATGGCGTCTCTAGATGCGACCATAGTGAATATCTCCCTCCCGACGATCGCCGAATCATTCCATGTTTCCATAAACACGGTCTCATGGGTGGCCATGAGTTACCTTCTCGTCCTGAGCGGTTTTCTTCTGGTCTTCGGGAAACTCGGCGACATGAAAGGGTTCCGTAAGATCTTTCTTGCCGGGTTTTCCTTGTTTACTTTCGGATCGCTCCTCTGCGGCTACGCGTTCAGTATTGAAGCCCTCATCGGGTTCCGGCTCATCCAGGGTATCGGGGCCGCGGCGCTCGAAGCCATTGGCCCGGCTATGGTGGTCATCTATCTCCCCAAAGAGATCCGTGGCAGAGTCCTGGGTATTCTTGCGACGGTAGTCTCCCTGGGGGTTGCCGCAGGTCCGATCATAGGCGGGTTTCTCACCGAGTACGTGAGCTGGCACTGGATTTTCATCATTAACGTCCCCATCGGGATCTGTGCGATCATCATGGGCCTGAAATGGATTCCCGCAGACCGCATTACAAAAAGGCCCGGCCTGTTCGATTATCCCGGGGCCATTCTCTTCTTCTTTGCCCTTGCATTATTCCTCTGGCCCGTCAACGAGGGGCTAACACTTGGCTGGACCTCCCCCGCCATCCTGGGGAGTCTCTGCATCTCCGTCGTGCTCTGGATCCTCTTCATCCTCAGGGAGATCCAGTGCCAGGACCCGCTTTGTAACTTCGACATATTCCGTAACAGAAATTTCCTTGCTGCCAGTCTCGCGGCCGCGATCATGATGCTCGCATTTTCCGGCGTTGAGTTCCTGCTCCCCTTCTTCTTTGAGGGAGTTCTTGGGTACCACTCTAGTTTCGCCGGACTCCTCCTTGCGATCCCTTCCGTCGCGCTCATAATCTTTGGTCCCCTCTCCGGTGCACTTTCCGATCGGTTCGGGTCCCGCGGACTTGCCACGGGATCAGCGCTCTTTGCCGTAGTGACGTACTTCATGATCAGCATGTATTCCCAGAACACCAGTATCCTCTTTATCGTGCTCACCCTGCTCTTCGTGGGAGTTGCACTGGGTGTCTTCTTCCCACCCAACATGAACCAGATACTCGGCCAGAGTAAAAAAGACGAGGAGGGCGTCGGTTCAAGCATCATGATCACCATGAAAAATGTTGGGGGGACTCTCGGCGTTGCATTGATGGGGACCATCGCCGTGCTCACCGTTGTCCATAACGAGGGATTCGATCCAAAAACCCCGGTTGCTGATATCCCGAGGGGAATTCTGGTAGATGGATTTGATGTTGCAATCATGGCGGCGGCAGGTATCGTCATCGTCGCGGCTATCCTCTCGGCAATTGCAAAGGATAATTCCGGTTAAGATGCGATGGCGGAAGAAACCACCATCGGATAATTCAGCCTTCTCATTCCCGGAGCGTCAGCTCCTGATGAAAAGAATACGAAGGATTGAATTCGAGACCCAAGAACGCGTGCTGTTGCATTAGGATTTTTTCGCGAAGTCAGGCTGAGAGAATATCCTGGAAGAGGCTGTTTTTGCGTCCATGTGCCCTCTTATGCTTTTTCTGTCGGAGTCAGGCTCAATCTTTTTTTGGGAACTAAACCCCGGGGCCCAAAGCCCACGCAAGGCCGGGGGGCAATAGCCCCTTTTCCCGCGTCCTCTTCTTCCCGGAGATCGCCGGCCGGATCCAGAAAAAGCATCGTAATGCCGGCAAAAAGCCCTTCATCGCAAAAAAGAATAATTATTTTTGGTGATTATCAACAATCAGCCCCCAATATGGTGAAAAATGTATATTTTTAGTCTGTAGAAAAGCGTTTTCGGGTGTCCTTGTTGCCCCCCTCTTGTGCCACCAGTCCCCCGAGGAGGACGGGGCGCTATTAGCGATGGCACCA
>JACTVF010000007.1 GCA_019695435.1 Methanoregulaceae archaeon
CACATGAGCCTCAATTACGATGAACCCTGTAACGCCTTCTGGTACCGTCTGCCTCCGGAGAGGATCCTGTCTTATGCACAGAAATGGTTATATGTGTAAAATTAATTCGGGATATCACAGAGCAGTACAGCACAAAAATGTTTTTATGGGGTATCACTTTTTTATGTCCGGCGGATCTTGTTCTTTTTTGTTCACGGCATCTGTCTATCACCCGGTGGCAGAACGGAATCTCCCACCGGTGCGACGCCACACCTGTCGGTTATGTGCGTCAGGGTTTGAACCCATCAGTTGTTACCGGATTGCATACCCGGTCGCTCAACGGTAGATCCGTATATCCCGGCCGCCGGCAATGGATTATGCCGGAGAGAACGGAGCACATCCTTTGACCGGGCCGAAAAACAACACCAGTTATCCGGGATTTACCCGGTATGTCCCTTTCGGCATCAGGATCTCGAAACGTACGCCCTTGCCGGGTTCACCGGTTTCCCGAATCGTCAAGCCGGTAATCGCAAGAATTTCCTGCGACAGGAACAGACCAAGACCGGTGTGTCTGCCAAACCCTTTCTGGAAGAGGTACTGTTTATCATGCTGCGAAATGCCGATGCCGTTATCCTCGTAGACCAGTACAGCCCCATCGTCCGTTTCATGGAATGAAATGTCAATACGGGTAACATGCTCCCCGTGACGGAGTGAATTCTCCATGAGGTTGAAGATCACCTTTCCGATAAGAGCGTCGGCATAGACCTCGACCGCAGGAATGTCCGCAGTTACTGCGATACCTTCCATCTGCTGCAGCTGCGACCGGGCTGACCGGATCTGGCTGCGGATGTCCTGCCATTCCGGTGCTTTGACCCCGATGTCTTGGTAGTACTGGGCGAACCCGATCTGGTCCTGGATTGCTTCTGCCGCCTGATCCTCTTTCTCGATGAACGCCTCGTGTTTCGTGCCTTTGAGGTCCTGGCGCGAGAGCTCGAGATACGTCCGCAGCCCCGTGATCTGGTTTAAGATGTCATGACGGGTGATAGATGAGAGCATGTTGATTTTTTTATGCGCCTGTCGCAGCGCTTCCTCTGCCTGTTTTCGTTCGGTTACGTCCTGGATAATCGAATGGAGCAGACGGTGCCTGTCCAGTACAACAGGAGCACTGAATACTTCAACATCCCGGATCTCCCCGTTTTTCTTCCGGTGCCGGAAGGAAAACACCTCCCCACCGTTCGTTACCGCGTGAGCCATGTCCTTGAAGGTCGTTTTCGGATCTGCGCAATTGATGTCCGTGATGACCAGCCCGGCAAACTCCTCCTTGCTGTATCCATAATAGCGGCTGGCTGCGGAGTTTGCGTCCATAATCCTGCCGGTCTCAGGATCGACGATGATCATGACCGCGTTGTTGATCTCAAACAGGTCACGGTATCGTTTCTCGCTTTCCATCAGTGCTATTTCAGTATTCCTGCGCTCGGTAATATCCTCAAAAACCGCAACAAAATACTCTGGTGCAGTGGAATATACGGAGATGTGCAGCCACTTCCCGGCAGGTTTGAAATCGAGATCGAATGATTCGGGCTGACCGGTCTGCGCGACCCGCCCGTAGATCGCGAACAGTTCCGGGAAGGCCTCCCGGATCCCGGGAAATACCTCGGTAACCTTCTTTCCCGAAACGGTTTTTACACCGGCGATCCGATCGAACGCACGATTTACCATGAGATAGATAAAATCCACAGGACGTCCATCATCATTATAGAGCATACGGCAGTAGGCAAATCCCTCGAGCATATTCTCAAAGAGCGTGCGGTATTTTTCCTCGCTCTGGCGCAGCGTTTCTGCCGCCCGCTTCTCTTCGGTGACGTCCCGAATTGTTCCCTGGTACCCGACAATCACGGCATTTGCATCATTGAGGGGGAGGGTTGTGATGAGGGTATCGATGAGGGTTCCGTCTTTTTTCTTCATGGTGACCGGATATTCTTGGGTGAATCCCTGGTCCCTGATGAGCCTGAGATGACGATCCCGTTCGTGAGGATCTGCATACAGGTCCCCGACATTGGTATTCTGCAGCTCCGCCCTCGTTTCGTATCCAAAAAGGCCAAGGGCCGCATCGTTGAAATCCAGCCACTTCCCCTCCAGCGATGTCATGAAGACGCAGTCGACGGATGTGGTAAAAAACGCACGGTACTTTGCCTCGTTTTTACGCAGTGCGTCCTCTTCTTCCCTGAGCCTGCGGAAGATCAGGTCGTTTGGCCGGGTTAACGCCACGACAACGATCGCCCGGTAGAAAAAGTAGAACGACAGGAGTTTGAAGATGTGGCCGAACATGTTCATGAAGCCATACACACTGATGTATGACGTGAACGCCAGTTCTCCGGCGATAAGGAATATTTGTCCGATAACAAGGAACTGCCATACCTTGGGATCGAGGAATCTGCGCCTGATCACGAGCATGACAATGGATGCGATCAGGATGAGAGAGATGATATACTCGCTTGCAATCTTGAACGGCGTGAGGCCGACTCCCTCGATAAAACAGGCAGGAAAGATATGCCAGACAAGAATGCTCCCGAGCAGGAACGCGGTGACGGCGGCGCCGAGAGTGACGAGAATGGGGGCATCATATTTCCGGTCCCGGGTGAGGGATTTCCCGATCAGGAGCGCGGCAATAAAGAGCGTGACACTCTGGAAGTACCGTGCGGCAATCCAGAGCTGGGTGGGAAGATCCGCACTGTTTCCCGGAAAGATCCCCATCCCTTGGTATGCCAGCATGTGGAAAAAGTCGATACTCCCGGAAAAAAGAAATGAAACCCCCACAAGCAGGAGGAAGGTATCCGCGACCATACGCCGCGTATTCCAGATGATGACAAAGATCGTGACAGCGACTATAATACAGGCAGTTTCTATTATCCCGTGGAAGAGCAGGTAGTTCTGCAGGCTGACAAGGTAGAGTCCGATGAGAATAATTGCAGCAACTGCAGTCTGAAGGATATTTCCAGGAGAAAGGAGTCGTCTGAATGTGTCGGCACTTTTGTGGAAAAACGCATTCATCGTGATCTCCCCGGGTTACGGATATGTCTTTTTTGGAGTTCTGCATGATAATAATTCGTGTTTCAGCAAACGGGAGGATACCGGTGCTGCTGGACGGATACCCCCCTTTAGGTTTTAAAAAGATTCCAGCCGGTCAAGATCATCAGCCCGGTTTCAGTGCATGCCGGACCCGCCGGGTCGTTTTGACCTGGCATCACGCTCCGGTGTCGGCCCAGGTCTTGTCCCGGTCGGGGAACCGCGCCATGACGTTTCGTCACTCATCCATGTCCGGCAGGTTCCGCCAGACGTCCATAAAATCTGTATACTTCGTAAGCAGGTCGACCACCATCGGCAGCGGATCGCTGAAGATCCGTTCAGGTCCATCTTACCCGGCTCTCAGCAAAAAAGCAAGATGTTCCTCCGGAGGATTAAACTCCGCGTGCATATCTGCCCGGTACCACCCGTAGTGTCCGAGCCAGACTGCGTTAAAACCGTGCAGGTAGAAAGTGGGGCCGGTATCGCCGTGGTTTTAGGCGCTGGTAGCAGAGCCCGGCGGGAATGCCGTTTGCCCGGAACGGAGCGGCGATCAAATGGCTTTTTGCAAAACACCAGACGGTTGTGTGCTCCAGCACTGCGGAAGCGGAGAGCGTGACCGGGTTTGCTTTGTAGTCCCAGCTGTGCCGGATCCCGTCGCGGACAAAGGTAAAACAGGCCTGTGCGATCTCCACGTCACCCGTGCAGCCTTCCGCGAGGGCAAGGGCTTTTTCCCGCACGGCCGGGTGATCGTGGTCGATAACGGGGTTTGCTCGGAGAAATTCTTCGTGGCCGGAGCGCTTCATTGCCGGGAGTGTGGGACACGGGAGGGTAAAATAAATGCAGGTGCCGGGTCCGCGCCCGGGGTCAGCAGAAATCCTCGGTGATATACACCTTGTCGTCCGAAGCTATGGCAACCCCTATCCCCTCGCTCCCGAAGGTGGTGGTCAGGATATTTTTCCGGTGTCCCGCGCTGTCCATCCATCCGGTGACGGTGGACTGCGCGATCGCTTCCTGCGTGCTCCACGCGTAGGAATAGACACCATTTGTGTCTGTCACCGAGGTGTAGAGGTTGTTCTGGAAGATATTTTCCGCGATCCCAAACGTGTAATAGGAACCATAGTCCTTGATGCAGGTATACCCATTCGCGTTTCCGCAGGGGTTGCTGACGTCACGGTGACGGTCGCAGCCGGAGTCCCGGGTTCCGGTGTCGCGGATGCCGTCACGGTGCCTGCTGCGGTATCACCCGCAGGCTGCACGCACCCGGTGAGGATGAGGAACAGGAAGATGAGGAAGAGAAGCCCCACAACCACGACGGCGATCCTGAAATAAGGGTGGTTCCATATCGGGACCCGCCCCGGTTTTTTTCCTTTCAGCGCCGCCGTATACCCGCCGCCATACGGGGTGGCCCCGCCCGACCCGTACCGGATGCCCACACCGGGTGCCGTGGTCTTTTTTCCATGCCGCAAGGCCAGCACATGCGTGGTTGGGCGGCAACCGGTGCTCGTCGCAGAAATTTTTGCCGCAATACTGGCAGTGGAACGGGAGCGAGACATTTTTCCCGCAGAAGTCACAGCGTGGCATTTCTCGTTCTCACTCTCGCCCGGAATCATATAAGAGCTCCGGTGACCGGGCCTGCATGGGGGATGCTGATTCCGCAGTTTTTTTTGTTTTCAAAAAATTCCGCTATTTTATCCTGTCCGCCTGGACCACGCAGACCCAGTGATCGTAGAACGCGTCCCCGGAATTTTCCTGCACAGTGACCTTCCGCCCGGCCTTTTCCCCCCATTCCCTGATAAGAATCGTTTCAGGTTCCGTGCCCACCGTGATCAGCGTCTCATCACTGACGGAAAAAAGCCCGGCCGCGATCTGGTGCCACATTTCGGAGGAAAATGTGTTAATCTCGCCCATCATGATCCCGATGCCCCGGGGCACCGGGTCGATATATGCAGCAACCTGCGTTGCGTCAAGGCACATCGTCTCCTCCGGGAGCAGCCGGCCCTTTTCGATACCGAGCGATAGCAGCGTCGGGTCGTTGTCGTACGAGAGGGGGGTATACCCGAGCTCACGGAGCACAAGGGAGCCGACGCCCGAACCGCAGCCGCAGTCGATGCAGGTCTCCCCGTCACCCCTCCCCCAGACATCGCTAATCACGTCCACGAGAATACCCTTTCGCGCCGGATTGAGATCCTCCATAGCCGGTGGCACGTCCTTTGCGAGCTGCAGCGAGAAATATTCCCGGACTGCCACCGCCCACACCGCCCGGTCCTCTTGGTAGATCTCACCGTTCACCTGCTCGAAGGCATCGATCAGGGCGACATTGGGATGCCGGCAGAGAAACGAGCCCGCGATCCAGCCGGACTTCTCATGGAAAGCGACTGCTATCGGCTCTTCGTGCTCGTCCACGAGCAGCCTGCTCTCGTCCCCGTTGTCTGTTGCAAGCAGGTCCGTATACAGCGGGTCGGTAAGTGCGGAAAACGACGGTTCAATAAACGCAAGGGTGTCCACTTCGAGAATGGCGGCAGCCTTCACGGGTATTCCTCACCCCCACCCGATGTGCATTCCGTGCGGGGCCTCGATGATCCCGTCGATTTTTGCCTCTTCGTGAAGGAAGATCTCCTTTGCGATCACGTCTCCGAGAATATGGGCGCCCTTTTTCACGTACACCTTCCCGCTGCTCTCAACATTCCCATGGACGGTCACCCCGCCGGCAACACTGATAGTACCCCGAGCCCGCAGGCTGCCGAAGATCACGGTGTCTTCAAGAACATCGATCGAACCGGCCCGGATGTTGCCGTGCAGCCGGCATTTCCGCCCGATCTTCATCGAGGATGGAACCGAGAATACCTTCATGTTCAGCCGGGACCGGGCAGGGATCATGAGCGGGATCTCAACCTTTTCCTCGTCATCGGTAAACAGGTTGTCGAGGAGCCGGTCGAGTTCCTTCTCGTTCTGGATTTTGAGCATCGTCATGAGGTAGATGAGAATGAAAACAAGCACCGGCATCGGGTTTCGTACCGCGATTTCTCCGGTCGCCTCAAAGCCCTGGGCGATCTCCACTTTCTCGCCGATATCAAGCGCCCCGCTCACGACCAGTTTCCCGTTGATTTTGACGCCTTCGCCAATATAAGCGTCCTGTTTTGCGATCACGTCGCTCCCTATCTCGCAGAGGTTTCCGATGCGCGCATCGCCGCTTGCCCAGACATACTCGCGGACCTTTGTCGACTCCCCTACGTAGACATCCGCACCCCGCAGGCCATAATCGATCTGGCAGAACTCGCCGACCATGATATCCCGGTCTGTCTTGATGCTGTGCTCCTGGAGCTCCGTCCCATCGGGAAGGAGACAGTGCTTGTGCCAGTTCTTTACCGATTTCCCGCTCATTGCTCCCCCGAAGGTCTCCGTTCTCTTTTATGCCCCGTACTTGTGCGCCCGGTCTATCAGGTCGAGGGCGGTTGGCAGGAGCCCTGCACCTGTGATCCGGCAGAGGCCACCCTTTGCACAGGAACGCTCCCCGTACTCGGTGACATCGTCCACCCGGACACCTTCCCCATTGATAAGCACCGGCACCGGATCGGCGCTATGGTCCTTGATGCAGCAGGGTGTGGAGTGGTCGGCGCAGATGACAATGATGCAGTCTTTGAGTGCCAGGAGCGGTTCAAGCACGACATCGACCTTCTCGATGAATATCTTCTTCTGGGATGCAAACCCGTCATGGCCTGACTCATCCGCTCCCTTAATATTCACGAGGACAAAGTCCTTTGTTTTCAGTTCGTTCACCGCAGCCGCGATCTTCCCTCTGATATTGCTGTTCTGCGACCCGGTGATCCCCTCGACCGGGACCCGGGCAAGGCCGACTGCGTTCCCGATGCCGGTGATGAGACTTGCGGCGGCGATCACGCTCCCTGACAGCCCGTACTTTTTATCGAACGGCTCGAAGTGGCCCATCTCGCCGGCGCCCCGCATCAGCACGATGTTTGCCGGGTTGAGGCCCTGTGCGAGGCGATCCCTGTTGAGCGGGTGGTCAAAGAGGATCTTCTTTGACTGCCGCACAAACTCGTTGCACACCTCTGCAGTCTTTTTGTCCTTTTCCAGATCCCTGACCGGGGTGATGGTGAGGGGTGCTACGTGATCCTTTTTCGGGTCGTTCGAAGAGACGCAGTAGCCGAGCCCTTCACCTTTGAGGGCAAGGGCAGCCCGGTGTCCTGCCCCGGACCGGAACACGAATTCCACGCCGAATTTTGAAAGGTCGACCCCATCCTGGATCGCCTGCGAGAGGGTGGCAGTATCGTGGATCCGCCCGGCCCGCCGATCGGTTACGAGGCCCTCGGGCGAAAGCGTCGCATAGTTGCACCGGAAGCCGATCATGCCCGGCTCCATATGGATGCCCGATCCCTCGCATTCGAGCGGGCCCCGGCCGGTATAGTAGGTATGGGGATCGTAGCCCAGCAGGGCGAGGTGTGCCGTGTCGGAGCCGGGCCGGATGCCGGTCGCTATCGTATCCATTATCCCGCACACGCCTTCTGCTGCAAGCCGGTTGAGCGTGGGGTGGTGCGCCGCTTCAAGAGGAGTAAGGTTGCCCAGTTCCGGGCAGGGCCGGTCTGACAATCCATCAATAACGAGGAAGAGGATCTTATGAGCGGTCATTCGTATGGATTGTTGGACGCGCGGATTAATTATGTTTCCCGGTTATCGTTTCGGGAAACAGCATGCCGTAACCAGCGGGAATTCCCAATAACTCCATGAGCCGGCAGACACCCGGGAATAAGAACCGGATCAGATCGGATGAAAAATCAGCTTGGGAAAAATCCAAAAAGACAAAAAAATGTTATTTGGTGGAGACCGGTGCTGCGACCTGCTCGACCTTGGACTTGATGATCTCGACCCGGCGGGTGGGGTAGAGGGTCTTTACGACCTTGAAAAGGTCGCGGGAGATCTCGCCCGAGACAATCCCGTTCACGAGCGTCGTCAAATCCCATGCCTGTGTCTGAGTTGCAAGGCTTGCGAGGATCGCGTTTCTGAGCGCATGCTCCTGTGCGATGTTTGCCCGTGCAAAGGTATAGCAGCTGATCGTGAGCCGTACTTTCTTGTTGTCTTTTGTGATAACCTGCACGTGACAATCCACGCGGGAACTGCGGCGCTTGACAAGGGACCGCAGGTAATCGCGGGTCACTTCATGACCGACAAACTCGGTGTATGCCGCGTCACCGGTGACTTCTGCGATCTTGAAGCTCATCTTGATGTGCTGCTTGGCGTAGTCGTTCGTGATCTCACCTAGGGTCGACTGCATGATCCTGCCCCTGACGGTTTCAACATCGTTTGCAATGGTGTCTCCGATATACGCCTTGCCGAGGTTGTCGGGGGTGTATACCTTGAACCAGCTCTTGGCTTTCCAGCCTTCAACTCTTCTTCCAACCTGTTTTTTCTTTGCCATAGTATCAACTCTGGATTTTTTTGTATTCCTCTCGTCTCAGATTCCTGTCTTTTTTCGCGGGAGCGCTGTAGTCTCGTCCGCAATTGCCAGATTCATCAGGTAGTCGTCCACTGATGCAATGACCGACCGGATCTGCGCACCGTGGATCACGGTTGTGACCCGGTCGCCCTCTGCGGTTGTGGTCATGCCCTTAAGGTTGTCCGGTGCAAGTGATGACGCCACGCTCTGAGCATCCGTGTGTAAGGTGGTGATGAGACCATTTACCTGTATCATGCAGCAAGCGCCTCCTCCCACCCTTTCACGAATGCTCGGACTTGGTCGCAGGGAACCGTTGCTCCTGCCCGGGTGTGATGCCCCCCGCCGTTTCCGCCGCATGCTGCGGCAAGATTCCGGACGAGCGGCCCGAGATCGGTCGTGACACCGTGGGGGGATCGTGCCGAGATCCGGCAGGCATCCCCCGAGCGTGCATACACGAGCACCGGTGCCTGGTGCAGCCGGTCCCGTGCAAGCACGTCGGCGATGTCGCTTGCAAGCGTTGCATTTTGGATTTCGTAGACTGCGTCACCCTCGTTTGCGGGACGCGCAGATTTCAGCGCGCCGATCACCTCGAGGTGGTGCCGCCGGGCAATCTCCCATGCCTTTTCGATCTCTGCTGACGAGCGTAAACAGAGTGCAACCGCAAGGTCGCCATGACCTGATTTGCCGCAGGCATCGATAACGGCGGTAAGCGCGTGGGCGTCCTCGATCACCTCGCGTTGGAGATGGAGGGTATCGCCGTAGAGCAGGGCTAGGCCTTCAGCGGATGTCTGCGGGGCGGATTTAAGCACCGCAAGGCTCATCAGCACATCGAGTTTCAGGCCGTTGGTGCCCTGTGCCTCGGTAAGCAGGTCAGCGACGGCGGAATCGTCCCCGCTGATCCCTTCAAGGTACGGGCTTGTAGCGAGCAACCACTGTTCGGCCATGTCGCGACCGGCAAGGGTCAGGCCCCGGTCCGGGACGATGATCCCGTTTGCCACGCCTTCGTTGAAGATCCCAAGGTTTCTGCCGGCAAATTCCTGGCCGTCACCGATGATACCGGGTATCACGAGTCCGGCAAGGTCGCGGTTATCCCCCATCTCATGGGCGACGATATACGCCATGCCGGCAGCGGAGAGTTCCCGGTCACCGTCGATCTTATCGAGCCGGGGGTTTGCGTGGAACTCGCCTTCAAACAGCGGAAGGTGGTGATCCACCACCATTGTTTCAGGGGGCAGGTTCTCCATGCCGGACCCGAGATCGCACAGAAGCGATGCCGAATCGTGGGAGAGGCCGGCGGACGGGATCTCCGCACAGACTCTCAACCGGAACCGTATGCCCGTCCTGAGCATCGCATGGCAGAGAATAGCCCCGGCTGCGATGCCGTCAGCATCGTGGTGTGCATACACCTCGACGTACTGCTGGCGGCGGATCTGGTCGGCGACGGTTTTTGCGGCTTCTTCAAGTGACATGGGGATCGGCAGACGATATACGGGATTATCTGGACAGCAGGATTTCGGTAGTCTCCGGCTTGTAGGTAAAGTCTGCGGGCAGCTTTTTCGTGCCGGTGTAGTACTTCACGAGCCGGCGAATCTTGGCCTCGACAAGGTGAAGCTGTCTTTTATTGTGCAGATCCTTTGCATTGTCTCCCAGGTGCTTGCGCAGCTTAAGCGCTTTTATCATGAGGTCGCGGAGATCCTCGGGGATCTCGGAGCTGACCTTGTTCTCTTTTAAGATGTCGCCGATACGCTTGCCGGTGACCATCTTGACATCGGGAACGCCATAGCGGTCCCGCAGGATAAGGCCAATCATACTGCCCGATGTACCTTCCTTACGGAGATCGACGATAAGTTTCTCGATCGCTGCCTTGTCCGTGTTGGACCAGGCAGGCGCTTCTTTCCGCGCAGGCCGCACAGAGCTTGACTTTCCTCTTCTTCTGGCGTGCATTCGTGCCATAGTTATACCTCCGGTTACGGTTATGTAAGTCCAGAAAAGTGCAGTATGCTTACTGACTCTCTGTAATCCCAAAGCCATGTTTGAGGCCGTGCCAAAAACGGCACGTCGGACTTACATCTGTCAGCACTCTTTTAAAAAGTGCTATCCTATTATTGACTCCTGCAAATATTAAGGGTATCTGTGGCCGGGCCGCGCTCATCGCAGTGTGCCCGGGATATCCGGCACCACTCCTGCCCGTATCTTTTTACCGTACGAAACAGAAACGGGATGGTACGATGGACGAGAAAAACCGGGAGCTGCCCGATGATGGGATCGTTATCCGGTTCCGTGACTGTTTCTCCGTGCGGTATATCCAGTCTGCCGCCCTGCTCTGCCGGTTGGGGTACCAGCTGGAAAAAGAATATGCCAAAACTGGTACTTTGTCCGCGGAGCTGCGCCTCCGGCACGAGGCATTTGTCCTCAACGCGCTCTTCTCTTCGGTTGCATTTCTCGAGTCTACCATCAACGAGCTCTGGTCCGACGCGGCAGACAACGCGTATTTCTTTTCTGATGAAAGGAACGAGGCGTTGTTCCAGGCTGTCGGGGAGAAATGGAAGAACGAGAACTACTTTGATCGCACACCGTTGCCGAATAAATACCAGAAGATCCTGGAAATAGGAGAAAAACCCCTTTTCGATGAGAACGATCAGGTATTCTCCGGTATGCGGGACCTGATCGGGATCCGGAACTACCTGATGCATTACCGCCGCGAATGGGTGGTTATCCGGACAGACCGGACACCCGGTTACCACGTGGAGACCCATGCGGAAAAATTTGAGCGGCTTCTTAAAAACCGGTTTGGCGAGAACCCGCTGGCCCCAAAAAACCTGCCGTTCTTCCCGGACCGGTGTCTTGGCCACGGGTGTGCCGAGTGGGCAGTAACGACCAGCCTTTCCTTCACGGACCGGTTTTTCCGGAATCTTGACCTGCCCGCGCCCTACGATGGGATACGGGATGAACTTACGACGCGGTGACTGGGCTGGGATACCGGATCCTTCTTGACGCGCCCACCCGGGAGTTCCTCATGAGAGATATACTTTTAGACAACTGATATTTCAGGCAATCCTTGCGTACCGAGAAAAACTGCGTGAAGACTAATCGAAAACTATCGGGCGAAAAAAGTTCCTGGCTGCCAGCCTTGGGGTCCTTACCTTTTTTTAGCCTTTTTCTTCTTTGGTGTGTCCTTTGCCATGGACATCAGATCGATGATATAATTGCCCTCTTCGCCGCCGATACTTACGATCCGCTCGTCGCTCTTTGCCATCTTGTCGATGTTGAGCTCGTAGGAGCCCGGGCCCACGATCCGGATCGTCTCGACCCGGTCGAACATCTCGACTTCTTTTTTTGCCTTACCCCTGACCTTGGGTTCGACAACCTCGAGGACTTCTTCTTTTGATTCTCCGGCGATCTCCTCGATCGATTTCTCTTCGAATACATCCTTGTTGATCTCAGACTCCTTGACGTAGAGGAATTTTTTGCCGCCGCAGCTCGCGCAGCCTTTGAGGATCTCGGTTGACCCGTCCTTATATTCCCTGCCGCATTTCGTACACTTGTGTGGCATGATTCCTCCAGCAATCAGGCGAAGTTATGGATCATCTTCTCGTACAGCTCTTCCGTGTTCCGGCCCTCAAGGCCTGAGATCGCAACGACCGGGTGCTGGGGGAAGGCGCTCCGGATCCGTGACGGGGTAGCCTCGGGCAGATCGATCTTGTTTGCAACAATGATCACCGGCAGATCCCGGCTCTCAATGATCCCCACCATCATGATATTGACCTGCATGAAGGGATCAAGCGTCGCGTCCAGCATGTAGATGACCCCGTCGATATCCTCGCGCAGCCAGTGCATCGCTTCGGCAACTCCCTCGGTCGCTTCCCGGGCCCGGATGATCGCCTCATCTTTCTCCATCCCGAATTCCAGAAACTCGTGGTAATCGATCTTCGTCGTAACTCCCGGGGTATCGACGATATCGATCGTTACCGTATGACCGTTAGCCCCCGAGATCACGATATCTTCGCGCTTGCGTGCCCTCCGGGTCTCGTGCGGGATCTCGCTCACCGGCCCGACCGCATCTCCGGTCCAGTCCCGGGCGATCCGGTTTGCAAGCGTGGTCTTGCCGGCGTTGGGCGGCCCGTAGATCCCGATCCGGGTACGCTTCTTTTTGAAAAACCGCTTGAGAAATACGGATAATTTCTTTTTTGCATTCCCTAATCTCTTGGAAAATGTCGTCATAGGGCCTCTCTTTTTGTCTGTATGGTGTGCTTGTACAATCGATTCACCATTTAGCGTTAGTAATGTTTGGAGAGGGTTCTTTATTATGTTTCTCGTACCGCCCGTCACGATGCTCTCGTAATATCCCTCCGGATGATTTTTTCTATTACCCGGCCGCATGGGCTTGTGTCGCTGCCAAATTGTATTTATACAAGGGGCGGAAAGGATGCTAATTGTAATCATCAGCCAGGCATTTCAAGGAGGTGACTCATGAAAAAGACAACCAACACGATCCGGTTTGAGACCCGCGTCCCATTGAGCGAAGTGATGAAACGCAACCCGACCATGGTCAGCAGCGAGGCCACTGTCGCAAAGGCGGCAAAAGCCATGTGCCGCGAAGAGGTCGGGAGCGTCATCATCCTCCAGAGGAACAAGCCCATCGGCATTGTCACGGAGGAGGACATCAACTGCAAGGTGGTGGCAAAGGATATCAGGCCAAGTACAGTTCAGGTAAGTACAATCATGAGTACGCCACTCATTACGGTGAGTGCGGACAAGACGGTAGCGGATGCAGCCCAGATGATGGTCAAGCACAAGGTCAGGAGACTTCCCGTGGTCGACAAGACCGGCAAGGTCATTGGTATCGTGACCGTCCGGGATCTCCTGACCGTCTCAAACGAACAAAACGAGCTCCTGACCGATCTCATCGAGATCAACCGTGAGGAGCATATCGAGGTGGGCATGTGTAACCGATGCAGTCAGATGTCTGATGATCTCAAGCGTGTGGACAGCGTCCTTCTCTGCCCCCGCTGCCGTGAGGAGGATACCCTTACATGAAAACGGCACGGAATTTCATGCTTGAGATTCCTGTGCTCACCTTTCATGACGGGATAACCAAGGCACGACAGATCTTAAGAGACGACCGGTTCCGTGAGGTCTATGTCACCGGCATCAAAAAGGATCTGCTGGGGTATGTCGATATCACGGATGCACTGCGGGTTACCGCGACAAAGTCGAACGTAACCGTCGAGGGATTCGTGAAGGATGCAGCATGCGCCGGCCCTGAGGCCTCCATCGAGAGCGTGGCAAAGGTCATGCGGGAATTTCGTACCGACAGCGCCGCCATCATTGACGGGAGCCGTCATATCCTTGGCGGGGTGTTCCTCTCTGACCTGTTCCCGGTCATCATCTCCCGGAACGAACTTTCGGGCCGGGTAAGCACCCATATGTCAAAGAAGATCACAGCTGCGGACCCGGCTGACACGCTCCAGCAGGTCTACGCGAAGATCGTGGAGAGCGGGTTTACTGCGTTCCCGGTGATAAAGAAAAAAAGGCTTGTCGGCCTCATCTCCCGCCGTGACCTTATCCGGTCGGGCGGGGTGCGGTCGGCGATTGCCCAGAGCAGCACAAAGACGGTTGAGGACGTTATGGCAAAAGAAGTAATCACGGTCTCGGGGGGGGTGTCGTTGTCCGAGGCGGCCCGGCTCATGGTCGACAACGATGTGAGCCGGCTCCCCGTCCTTGACGGTGTGACCCTTATCGGGATCCTCGACCGGCACGACGTCCTTGCCGGGCTTGTGTAACACGGGCGGTATCCGCAAGACAAGGGGACAACGATGCAATCGGGATCGGCACGCGATGAAGGAACGATACAAAAACCACGAACGGCACGATGCACAGGAAACCCTGTAGACAACCAATACCAGAATCAAACGGGCGGAAACGAACAGGATAAAAAAGAGAGCCGGCGGGATGCAGCACCCGTATAATCTATGCAGATGCCGGTTACGGCACTAAGCTGGCAGATAATTAAAAAACGGAGGAACGTTGACGCACCAGAACGGGCGGGTCATCAAGCAGGGTGACCGGCTCTTAAAAATGCAGGGAAAATTCGATCGGGGTCCGGTTGAGTTCAAATCCCATATCGTACAGCAGGAGGGCGAGGTGATGGCGATCGCGACACGGGACGTTATGTCTGTGCCGCAGACGCAGAGCATTATCAGCGCGGTGGCAACGATGACCGAATGCGGGTTCCGCCGGCTGCCGGTCACCGATGCCGGGACAAAGAAACTCCGGGGGATTGTCACATCGGGCGACGTGATTGACTTTATGGGCGGGGGCGACAAGTACCAGCTGGTCAAGGTCCGGCACAACGGCAACCTTCCCGCGGCGGTCAACGAGAGTGTGCGCACCATCATGACCGCGCAACCCGAGACACTCCCGCACGATGCCCATATTGTCGATGCGCTGAAAATTATTGTGGGCAAAAAGATCGGGGGGCTCCCAATTGTCGATGATAAGGGGGTGCTCGCCGGTATCGTGACTGAGCGGGACGTGCTCAGGATGCTTGCCGCGGAGCACAGCCCGCTCTTTGTCGAGGATGCGATGAGTTCCTCCCTGCGGGTGACCGCCCCAGACAGCCCGATCGCGGTCGTGACACGGGACATGACAACGTTCCGGTTCCGCAGGCTGCCTGTGGTAAGTGACGATGTGCTCTTTGGCATCATCACCGCGACCGATATCATGCGGTACCTGGGGAGCCGTGAGGTCTTTTCCCGCCTCACCACCGGCAACATCGCGGAGGTGATGAATCTCCCGGTGCGGACGCTCATGGCCGGCACCCTGTTCACCACCACCCCGGGAACACCGGTGAACGAGGCTGCACGGGAGATGCTGAATAAGAACATCGGGGCGCTGCCGGTCATCGAGAACTCACGCCTTGTCGGTCTTGTAACGGAATTTGACCTCGTGCGGGCATTTTCTGAGGAGTGATCGCCATGCCAGCCAGATACCTTACCGCACGCGATGTGATGAGTGCCCCGGTCTTTGCGGTCTCCCCCGGTGACACTGTGGCCCACGCCAGGAACCTGATGGTGCGGCACAAAATCTCGCGGGTTCTTGTCATGGATGCGGGAAAACTCAGCGGGGTACTCACGAAAAAAGATCTCGGATACCATCTGCAGCAGGAAGCGGCATGGCGGAGGCGCCCGCCAGACCAGACCACGGTGTCCGAATATGCGACGCCAGGCCCGGTGGTCGTCGCGCCCGAAACCCTGCTCCGGACCATCGCCGGGATCTTTCTCGCAAAAAACATCGGCTGCGTACCTGTGGTGGATCATGGCACAGTTACCGGTATCGTTACCAAGACCGATCTGATGAAGTCTGCTTTCGCTACCGGCCTTTCCGGCACGGTGCGGGACGTGATGGAGGATGCAGTGACGGTCAGCCACTGGCACTCGCTCGCCCACGTGATCGGGCTCATGAAGGAGCGGGACAAGAAAATGGTGGTGACCAATAGCGATGGATCGGTGGCCGGTATCATCACGGAGACTAATCTGGCATTCCATGATGAGAACCGGAGACGTTCCGGAGGGATGAATAACGAAGAACCGGTCAGAAAACACGAAAATGCCGGCTTTTTGAGCGGACCGGGTTCTCCTGTGAATGTCCCGGTGACCGCAGGTGACGTGATGACCAGCCCGGTAATAACAGTCGCCCCGGAGAGGCCGCTCCCGTATGCAGTCGGGCTGATGCAAAGCAAAAAGGTCAACAACCTTGTTGTCGTCGAAAACGACACTCTTGTAGGGATTGTAAAACGTGATGATATCCTAAAGGAAGTGGCGAAATGACAAAAGAATTGTTTATTAAAGATATCATGGCAAAACCAACGACCATATCCAAATCGGCAAAGATCACCGAGGCGCTTGACAAGATGCTCGATGAGGGAATCGATCCGCTTATCGCACTCAATAATACGTCTGTTGTCGGCACAGTGTCACGGGAGGCCATCGCTGAGAAACTGGGCAGCAAGCAGAACACCGCCCTTGCGCCGGCCGCCATCCACGTGGCAAGCGTGGTCGAGGAGGATTTCACGAGTGTCTATCCCGACGAGAGCACGAACGTGCTCGTCCCCCTGCTCCAGCGGTACAAGCTGGTGGTCGTGTACGACAGTGACCATAACCTGATCGGGCAGGTGACGGCCATCGACCTGTTAAAGAAGTACCCGCACGACGGCAGCATCAACGGAGCGATGGAACGTGCGGTCACCATCGATGCAGAGGAGCGTGTCGTCCACCTCCGTCGCCGGATGCTTGACGATGCGATCTCCCGTTTTGTCGTGACTACCAACGACAAGATCACCGGCATCGTGACCGAGACTGACGTGGCGGTTGCGATGCGGAAGTTCCGGGAGACGGTGAAAGACCATCATCAGGATCACCGGATCCGCAACCTGCTGGTCAGGGATATTATGAGCGCCCCGCTGATCTCGCTTGAGCTCGGCACGGACTACCGGGAAGTGGTCGATCTGATGGTGGCAAAGAACATCAGCACGGTGCCGATCACCGACAAGGGAAAACTGGCAGGACTGGTAACCCGGCGGTCACTGGTCAAAGCCCTTTGAACGGCTGGCCGGCCCGAAAAATCCTTTTTTAGTTCCGTTGGGTGCGGCGCGAACTTTTTATGTCTAGTGTTGTTCTCCAACCCCTCTTTTTCATGGGTAGGAATCGGGCAAACACCCATCAGATGAATAATTGGATAAGGAAGTACAGCCCGACGGCAGTCCCGATAGTGACAATAGTCCACCGGAGCTGGCCCGGGTCGATCCTCCCTGCAATACGCCCGCCGATGGCTCCCCCGATCAAAGCCCCAACTGCCATCACGAGCGCGAGCGGCCACACGATAAGACCAGAAAAGAGGAAGAATACCGCTGCAGCGACATTGGTGCCAAGCGATATGCACTGCTTGAGTGCATTAAGCCGGGTTAACGAGTCATCGAAGAAGAGTCCGAGCACCGCAAGGTAGATCACGGAAAGCCCCGGCCCGAAATACCCCCCGTAGACTGCGGACAGGCCGACCGGGAGGGCTGCAATTCTGCACCTCCTGCCATCGGTTCCATCTTGGCGGGTGTGCCGGTTGATCCAGTCCCGGATCCGGTCTTGGATGGCCAGCAGGACGGCAGCGAGCAGGATCAGGAACGGGACGAGCAGGTGGAAGACCTGTTCGCTGATGCACAGGAGCAGGATCCCCCCGATAATACCACCAATGATACCGGCCGGGACAAGCAGTACGAGGCGTTTTTTCTGCCCGAGAAGATCATTCTTCTGGGCAAGTGCACCGCCGAGATACCCCGGGCAGAGCGCCACGGTGTTGGTAATATTTGCCGCGACATCGGGCACACCGAGCGCTACAAGGGCGGGAAACGAAATAAGGGTCCCCCCACCGGCAAGGGCGTTTACCATCCCTGCGGCAACGGCCACAAGCCCTGCGAGTGCAAGTTCCGATCCGAAAAGCATGCGTGTTTTTCCGTATGATTTATCCTGAGGGAGGTCGGCGGGTGGTTATCCCAGTGTCCTGATGAGTGCCTGTGCGTTCATCATACGGACGCCGATGTTTGCCATATCGCGGACGTTTGCGCGGTGGATCTCATCCGATTGTGCTCCGGTCGCATCATCTACGAGGATGACCGGGTAGTTATACGCGACGGCATCAAAGACCGTGGTGCGGATGCAGTTGGGGGTCTGGACACCAGTCACGACAATCTCCGTGATCTTCAGGGTCCGGAGCATGAGATCGAGTTCGGTGCCGATAAACGCACTCATCCGGGTTTTCTCGATCACGTACTCCCCCGGAAGCGGCGCCAGTTCGTCAATCTCTCTCGCACCCGGGGTGTCCTCAACGGCAAACGGGTGTTTACTAAAAAGTTCCTGCCGGGTGATTTCAACATCAGAGCCGTCCCTGCGATGGATCCGCAGGATGTGGAAGACCGGGAGGTGCTTTTCCCGGAAGTACCCGAGCACTGCCTGAATTTTCGGGATGAC
>JACTVF010000304.1 GCA_019695435.1 Methanoregulaceae archaeon
ATCAGGATCGGTATTCAATGGAAATATCCTTGATAAGACTGCGATTGTGGAAAATACCGGTGCAGTATTACACGGCAGAGCGCTGGCACAGACCGCGGTTACCCTCGACGCAAACACGGTGAACTAATCCAACGCGATGACAGTAACAGGTGTAACACACTTTGCCCGGAAACTCAAATGAGCCAAAAGTGGAGCACCTGAAGATCGAGAGAGGAGGTTTAATCAAACCACAATGAACAAAAAAGGTGGTGCCAGCTCATCACCAGCCGACAGATTTAATCCCTCTTATTTTTTAACCGTTAATTTCTGGTTCTTATGAAAAATCGGCTCTGTTGAAGTCTTCACAAGGCATTTTATACCCGCCGGTTTGTGAAGAAATGATCACGGGAAACAAATAATCTGTTTCAGGATTTTTTTGCGGAGCAGGAAGATCCGGGCAGCAGGCGGATCCAGATCTTCTGCGAATTCAGCAAAAACGTTTTTTCGATGGAATCTTTGAACTACCCCTCGAAAAAACCAATCCTGATACTCACTTTTCTCCGGGAGATCCAGCTCCCCCCTTTTAAAAAACAGCAGATATGGTGTTCCAAAAGTTGCTCCAAAATCTGCTTTCAGACATAGATCCTATAAAATTCCCTCATCAATACTCGGGACGGATGAGGACAATTTATGTCTTTGAAAATTCCTCAAGACTATTTCAGGCTGGCAAGAATATTGGCCATATCTGGGAAAACAGCCAAATTACGAAAAGGAATTTCCATACGTATAATGAAGCCGTATTTCAGCGCTACAGAACATCGTGTCCATCAACACCGCCACACAGGGTTTAGGGAATTTCCCTGCCACATCAAAACGAGACACACGATATGGATCAGGACCCGTTCAAGGAATGCAGCACAGGAGAGGTCTTAGACTCGCTCAAATCAAGTGCAAACGGGTTGACAGACGCTGAAGCGGCATCAAGGCTTGCCATTTATGGATTTAACGAGATTGCAGAAAAGAAAAAAAGCAGGATCCTGAAATTTATCAGTAAATTCTACGGCCCCATCCCTGCGCTTCTCTGGATAATAATGGGGCTGTTATACTTCCTCAATAACTGGGCTGACCTGTACCTCATAACCGCCCTCCTAGTTTTCAATGCGATAGTAAGCTTTGCAATGGAGGACAAAGCGGACAAGTCAATCGATCTCCTGAAACAGATACTGTCAACAAATTCACGCGTATACCGTTCGGGATCATGGAGCGTGGTGCACTCAAAAATGCTCGTCCCCGGAGACATTATACGGGTACGGCCCGGGGACATCATTCCCGCAGATGCAAAAGTGATCATGGGGGATAATCTCGGTATTGACCAGTCGGTAGTGACCGGGGAATCCCTTCCGGTGTCACGATCTGCCGGGGACCTGATCTATGGCGGCACGGTATTACAGAAAGGGGAGGCAACCTGCGTTGTCATCCTGACCGGGTACCAGACACTCTATGGAAAAACGGCAAAACTGGTGGAGACCGCAAAACCCACGTCACATCTCCAGTCAGAGATACTCAGCATCGTAAAGTACCTTGTCGCCGCCGACCTGGTCATCATCACCCTCCTTTTTGTCTACTGCTATGGATTCCTGCACATGGCGCTTCCTGCGCTCACCGTATTCCTGCTCGTGGTCTTCATCTCGTCAGTCCCCATGGCGCTCCCCGCATCCTTCACGGTATCGCTTGCATTCGGGGCGGAAAAGCTTTCGAAGAGATCGATACTGGTGACAAAACTGTCTGCCATAGAAGGGACCGCTACCATGAATCTTTTATGCATGGATAAAACCGGGACAATAACGGAAAACAGGATAAAAGTAGCAGAGGTCTTCGGCTTTGGAACAGGGACAGAAGAAGTCATAAAATATGCTGCAGAGGCGTCAAGTGATGAGAACAAAGATCCGATAGACACCGCCATCCTTGAATACGCAAAAACACTCCCTGCCAAATCCGGTTCACAGTTAACCTTTGTCCCGTTTGATTCGTCAACAAAGATGACAGAGGCGCAGGTACAGGAAGGAGATGAAACCTATTCTGTTGCAAAAGGCGCGGCAACCATAATCTCCGTATTATGCGGAATCAGTGCTGACCAGATCAAAGCATTAAACGAAAAAGTAACGGGTTTCGCCCTGAAAGGGTATCGGACAATCGCCGTTGCAAAAAAGGCAGGGAAATGGGAACTCGTGGGTGTGATTGCACTCTATGACCGGCCCCGGCCGGATTCCGGAACACTGATCGGGGAACTCCGCGATCTCGGCATTGCAATAAAGATGATAACCGGAGACAACCGGGCTGTTGCAGTACAGATAGCACGTGAGGTCGGCTTAGGCACCAATATCGTGGATATCCATTCTGGAGACTTCGATAAGGATGCAAATCTGGTAAAAACCATAACAGATGCGGACGGGTTTTCAGGAATTTATCCAAAGGATAAATATACGATTGTAAAATCGATGCAGGACCATGGCTTCATCGTAGGAATGACGGGGGATGGGGTTAACGATGCGCCTGCGTTAAAACAGGCAGATGTGGGCATAGCAGTAGAGAGTGCAACCGATGTTGCAAAGAGCGCAGCAGACCTTGTGCTGACAAAAAACGGGATTGAAGTGATTATAGATGCCGTAAAAGAAAGCCGCAGGATATTCGAGAGGATGCTCATCTACACCATTGTAAAGCTGGCAAAGGTCATACAGCAGCTGGCATTTATCACCATAATATTCATCGTATACGGGTTTATCCCGATAACCGCATTCCTCCTGATACTGCTCACGTTCACGAATGATATAGTCAACCTGTCGATATCCACGGACAACGTCGGATTTTCAAAAAAACCGGATTTCTGGGACCTGAAATACATCATGCCCGTGGCCGTCATGCTGGGTGGACTGCTTACCATCCAGGCGCTGCTTTTAGTGCCGGTTGGCCTGGGCGTATTCGGGTTGTCAGTACCCGGACTCGCGACTGCAGCGTTCCTGATGCTCAATATATCCGACAAGGTGACCATATTCAACGTCAGGGAGCGGGGATGGGCCTTCAAATCCATGCCAAGCATTGCAGTTATTGCCGCCTCACTGGGAGGAGTACTGGCGGGAATCGCCTTTGCGTACTATGGCATATTCATGGACAGCATAAGCCTCCCGGTGATCCTCTGGATCGTTGCCATGTCTGTTGCGTTCTTTGTAATTGCCGACATCCTCAAGGTCTGGTTAAATAACAGAATGGTCGTTGCACATCCAAAATGCGCAGCACCGGGATATGCCATGGAGTGAGATCGTTATTTCACTAAATTACCCCCGATGAATATCGGATAATTACGGGTGGAAAAATCAGGGGAATACCGGCTGAACCTGCGTGAGTGGCAGGTGCAAGAAAATTTTGTGCTTTCGGTTCATGAGAAATTCAGTTCCCGAAACCTGTCATCCAAAAAATGGAGATTTAAATGACTATGGATTGCCAGATGCAGGATATCGGGCTCATGACCGGACCGGCAGGGATGAAGCGCTTTTGGCGTAATTATTTTAGGTGATTATGTAACATCCACCAAAAATCAGATCTGAATTAAATTTGAAATTATATAACCGCTCTTGGGGGGCTTTGCCCCCCGCCGCTCGGGCATCCCCACTTGCGATAGTGCTGT
>JACTVF010000305.1 GCA_019695435.1 Methanoregulaceae archaeon
GCGGATGCAGAATCGTAGCCTCCGCAGCCCCAGTTATAACTTCCTGTATTCGATTGCCCGCCACCCAAAAACCCAGAGTCGGTGCCGTTCGTGAGCCAGACATCCCACGAGGGGCCAACCTGAAATGCACCAGGAACTGTGGCATTTGCGGAGAACTGCCAGTTGGATATCCCTACCACCGTCATGACGCCGCCGTTGTATTGCAGGTAGGCGTTTCCGGCTTGCCCAAACCAGAGCACGCCGTAATTCAGTCCCTCCTGCGCTACCAGATCGCCCGTAGCAAAGGCGGAGTTTTGCACATAGTTGGTTGGGTTACTAAAGGTGCAGGTTCCCGGAGGCCCGCCAAACAGCCAGTTGGTGCATAGGGCGAACAACTGGTTTCCAGCCGTGGCGTTGGGGTGGACGCCGAGCGGCGAAGTGCCAAGATAGAGGTTCGTGTCGTACGGGTTCACCTGAACAGAGGCAAGGTCAACCAATCCGTTCCACGAACTCAGGTTCTCGCGCAGCAGTTGCTCAAAGGTTACTTCGCTTGAAATATATGAGCCTGCGTACGGAGGCTCCGTCTCCGCAATAAACTTGCATCCGTCGGACTCGGCTTGAGTCGCATAGGCTTGCCAACTCGACAGCAGCGAGGATGGTGTGGTGGAGGCGGCAAAGTCGTTGTAGCCGTCGATCAGAAACAGGTAAGCAGGATGCGCTATCGTCGCAGCCACGCAATAGGGCTTCACATTGGCTGCGTACCGACTCGCAATGGTGGTGATGGTCGATCCACCCACCGCGACGTTCTCCATTGTGCAGCCCTTGAATTGGCTCATCGTAGACAAGTAGGAAGAGATCGCTTGCGAGGTGCCGAGGAAATCCGCCTGTCGGCTGTCGCCTTCAAACACACATGTCGCTCCGGTCGGAATAGTAGTGAATATCGGCGCAATCAGAGCATGGGTCGTCGGATTGGCCGTGATGGTCGAATCGGCCTGAAACGCCGTGACGCTGGAGTTCGCAAAGTTCACCGCATACGCAGGGCCGGCGGGTACCGAGCCCCCGCTTGAACCGAGTTGGATGTCTGTAAATGTTTTTGCAGGGGAAATCCCTGCCCCGGAAATGGTTACGTCATACTGCCCAGCATCCGCGAAAAACAGGAAAGAACCGTCGGTTGCGGCCGTGAATGGATTTCCGAGAGTCCCTCCAGATGGCGTTGGATAGATCGTTGCCAAAGTCGATGTACCTGTGAGATATACACTTACCGTACATTTTGGATAACTCTGCTGGACCAGGGTGGTGCTGGGAAGGGCTGCGGTGATAACGGTTTTCCCGCCAACTTCACACCAGTTGTTATAGCCGTAGTAAGGTTGGGCATGGGCCTGCGTGACGGTCAGGAGACCGGCGAAAACCGCGAGAAGTGCTAGAAAACGAAACCGCATATATCCATCCATTTACCATGTCAAACACGGCATAGCAAACCCAATTCAAGTAGCGAAGAACGACCCAGGATTGGCCACACCCGCGATCGTGTTGTAGTTGCTCCAGAATCTTCCGTACAAAGAACCCCTATAGGTCACAAAGAAATTGTCAACCGTCTCGCGATCTTCTCTGCGGTAGTTCTTAAACAGCGTCTCGTACTCTTTCTGTGCGGCGCCCATCAGGAACCGGTAGTCCGGACCGACATTGCGGTCGAGTGCTCCCTTGTTTCCTTCTGCCCACTCGTAGGCATAGACTCTAGCTTTTGCCAAAACCACGTCTTCGCCCAGCGCCGGCGGTAGGCAGTCGGTCGGATTGACCAGCGGCCCGAGTTTGTCGATATAGAGCAACTGGTAGTTCAAGGTGTATTGCGGCGCCCCCCACAACTCGTGGAGCATGTACTGATATGTTGGAGAAGTGGGACGAGGGTCGGGCTTGTACGGGACCACCCAAGTAGGGAAGTAGTACCAGTCGCGTTGCGGATCTTGGGCATCCAACTCTTCCCGGGTTTGCGCGATATTCAGGGTAATGAAGTTTTGCATGTCGCGAACCGAGATAAACCGCAGAAAGGTTTTGGTGGGAGACGGGTAATAGACTTGGTAAATCTGGTAACCGCTTGAGGTAGCCGAAACCTCGCCATAAAGTCGGTCAACCGTGAGGATGGAAACTCCATCCCAGGCAATGATGTTGTAGACCCCTCCTGCTCCGATGCGGAACTGGCGCTGGGTCAAAAGCGAGTAGGGAGCGTTTCCATTCGCATTGATGGCTACAGCGGCTGTGGCATCCATCGTGATCTGGGCCGAGCCTTGAACCGTTGTTGCGGTTCCATCGGTAATTTGGGCAGGGGCAATCCACTGACCTTCGGCGAGTTGGAAGGACCAAAGATTGGAATCGCGGATTTGCTTGAAGGCGCGATTGATCAGCGTTCCGGTCCAATCCCAAGAAAGTTTAGGGAATGATCCCCGGAGTTCCGATCTCATGCTTTGATAAGACATGCGTACTCCTCCGGTAACCGACGGCTTTTCTTCTTGTTACAGGATAGATGGGCTGGACGAATGTTATCCATCGTATGTGTCCCGCCACGTACGAGTGGGATGACATGATCAAAGGATAATTGCCCATCCTCGATGACACCGCCGCAAATGGAGCAATTCATCCCAAATTCCGTCAGCAGTTTGATATAGGAAATCCGCTCGGTCTTGGTCGAAATCCTTTGCGCTCTTCGATTAGCGTTAGATTGTGCACAATGCAGGTTACGTCGCTTTCTCCGCTGTGGATCATTTTGAATACGCCTCGCGGTTCTCAGTGCACACTGTCGCCGAATTTCTCGTTGCTCTTCAGTCCATTTGATCTTGATTCTCTGGTGCCGCTCACTTAATTTTCTACTACGGCACTCGCGACAACGGCTCATCTTAACTTCTTCAATCTTTCCGCATTCTAAGCAAGGACGTACTGCAGGTAACCAAGGCCCAGTTATTTTTTGGGTACGAAGTTTCACAGAACACGCTTTTTTGCAGCACTGGATACGATCCAGACAAGGGAAAACCTCAAAAGGAGTTCCGCAGATAACACAATTCTTTTTAATCTTTTCTACTGGGATGCGCGGTTCTGGTGGGGTAATTTTGTGTACTCGACGGAGTTCCTTCCTGCGAGCACTGATTTTCTCCCTATTTCTTTCTCGGTAACGGCGGTCGTTTTCTGCTCGCGACATCTAGCCCCTCCTTCCCTAGAAGAAAAGCGGCGGCCCCGGAGGCACCGCCGCTTCGTTGTGAAACCCACCCAAGACCCCTAGTAGACCAACGCCAGAAGCCGCACAATCTCTCCATTGAGGTTGGTACCGTTCGCAACCTGGGTTGAACCGTTGGTATACCAAACGAGTTTGACCGAAGGCACTCCGAGGCCGGCGAAACTCGAGTTGTACCAAACCTGCACGGTATAGGTTCCCGAGAAGGAAGTACCAGCCTCGACGCGGTCGAAACCACCTTGGTTGAGGCTGGTGGACGAATAAACGTCTCCGGTTGACTGCTGGTAATTGACGGGGCCGTAGTGGTCGACTACGACTTCCCATTTGTCGCCAATCGCCTGCGGATACCCGGCAAGGAGTTTGTCATTGTTGACTGCCATAGTTATGCTCCAATCCTCCCGTAGCCGTTAGAACCGCAGAACCGCGCTGCGGATATCGACGATGGCGGTGCTTCCTGCT
>JACTVF010000306.1 GCA_019695435.1 Methanoregulaceae archaeon
TAATCCCCATCTCTGAAATTGCAACCGGCTGGATCAAGTATATCCGTGACCATATCCGGGAAGGACAGAAGATCGTCTGCAAGGTCCTGAACGTTGATCGAAACCGTGGTCATATCGACCTTTCTTTGAAGGATGTCAACGAACACCAGCGGCGCGAGAAGATCCGCGAGTGGAAAAACGAGTCAAAGGCGCGCAAGTGGATAGGGTTTGTTGCAGAGAAATCCGGTGAACCCGCAACAGCTATTGAAGATGCAATTATCGATAAGTACGGCGAGTTGTATGCGGTATTTGAGGATATCGTCACCGACAGCGATGCGACGGTCAAAAAACTGGGGCTCTCCAAAAAAGCAGGTGAAGCACTGGTGCATATTGCCCACGAGAGTGTAAAAATCCCAAAAGTCGAGGTGACCGGTCAGCTGGTGCTCATGTCCGCAGAATCAGATGGCGTAATGGTCATCCGAACAGCCCTAAAAAAGGCGAGCGAAGCAAAGACCGCCGGTGCAGACATCGAGATCCTGTACCTGGGAGCACCCATCTACCGGGTCAAGGTGACGGCTGCCGATTACAAGAAAGCGGAAAAAGCGCTCGAGAAAGCAGCTAATGCCGCAATTGCAGTTCTTGAAAAAGCAGGCGGCGAAGGCAAACTCGTAAAAAAACCCAAGTCCGGGAAGAATCAATGAGCGGGAAAATCCGTCGCTGCAGCGCAGACAATACCTATACCCTTTCTCTAATGTGCCCCGTGTGCGGCAGGCCGACAAGGATCACCCACCCGGCGCGTTTTTCGGTACAGGATCGTTTTGGCGGATACCGGAGGAAGGCAAAGGAAGGTGCCGCACAATGATAGATGACATCAGCATCCAGTACCGGGATACGTTCATGGATAAGAATCTTGTAAACCCGGTCCTTATCGGGGGACTGCCCGGTATCGGGCAGGTAGGAAAACTCGTCGCCGAGTATATGATCCACATGCTGGGTGCAGAAAAGATCGGGGAGATCCACTCGATTTACCTGCCTCCGCAGGTTATTATTGAGGAAAACGGCGTTGCCCGGCTGCCGCGAAACGAGATCTATCTGTACCACGCAAAGGACCGGCATGTTGTGTTCCTTGTGGGGGATTTCCAGAGCACCTCAAATGAGGGGCACTACCTCATGGCCGATGCATATCTCGATATTGCCACAGAACTGGGGGTAAAGCGCATTTATACGCTCGGAGGTTTTGGTGTCGGACATCTGGTCAATACCCCCCGGGTTCTTGGCGCCACAAACCGTGAGGAATTAAAATCGGAGATCGAGGCGGCGGGCGTGACGTTTGACCGCGATGAGCCGGGTGGGGGGATCGTTGGTGCCGCAGGACTCCTACTCGGTATGGGTGGCATGCGGGGAATCGATGCAGTCTGCCTGATGGGAGAGACGAGCGGGTACATCGTCGACCCGATGAGTGCGGCAAGCGTGCTTTTCGTTCTCTCAAACCTCATTGCAGTACCGGTTGATCCCACCCAGCTCAATGACCGCGCAGCTGAGATGGAGAAAGTCGTGCAGGGTCTCCTTGAAAACGAGAAGATGCAGCGGGACGAAGAACTCAGTTACATTGGATAACCGCCCGTTCTTAAACTAGGAATTATTTTTACGGTCCACCCGACGTCAGTCCTGACAAGGGATGGATTTTCTTTTGTTGTTCAGCCTGTAAAAAAGGCGATTATCTTTTTTGTTTTGAGAGTGCCAGCCGAAACCTACGGCACATCTAATTCCCTAACCCATTATATCCTTGAAATGTGCAATCAGAAAGGTACCCATGCTGGCAAATGCCGATTTGCATATCCACTCCCCGTACTCCATGGCAGTATCGGGAGCGATGCATCCCGAAAACCTGTTATCTGTCTGCGTAACAAAGGGACTCCATGTTCTTGGCACCGGTGATGCCCTGCACCCGGCCTGGCAGAAAGAATGGGAACCGTTTCTTTCAAACGAGGCCGGGATCTGCGTTATCCCTACCGGAGAGATTGAAGACGAGCACCGGGTCCACCATCTGATCCTTGCCGAGGATTTCGGGCAGTTCGACCAGCTCCGCGATCTCCTTGCACCAATGAGCAAAAGCATCAGCACGAACGGACGCCCGCACGTGTACCTCTCGGGAGAAACGATCGCAAAGCGGGCGCATGATGTCGGGGCCCTTGTCGGCCCGGCCCATGCGTTCACACCGTGGACCGCGCTCTTTGCGTACCATGATTCAGTCGCCGGCTGTTATGGCAGCGAGAAGATCGATCTCCTTGAACTGGGGCTCTCGGCGGATAGTTCGTACGGCGCGGGGATCCCGGATCTCGCCGGCGTTCCTTTCCTCTCGAACTCGGATGCCCACAGCCCGCAGCCGGAGAAGATCGGCCGTGAGTTTAACCGGATCCGGCTCGACGGGAATCTCTCTGTCCGGCGCGTGCTTGACAGCATCAGGGTCGGCGCCATTGAGGCAAACGCCGGCTTTTTCCCGGAAGAAGGAAAGTACAATCGCACCGCCTGTATCCGCTGTTTTACTCACTATTCCCTTAAAGTGGCACAGCAGCATAAGTGGCGCTGTCCGGCTGATGGCGGCCTGATCAAGAAGGGCGTGTATGACCGCGCCCGGGAACTTTCACGCGGTATACCCGGGTCGCGCCCGCCATATTTCCACCTCGTCCCGCTCGGGCAGATTATCCAGACCGTGGAAGGTGTCTCGTCACCGGGAACGAAAAAATGCCGTACAATCTACGATGCGTTCATCGCGGCGTTCGGCAACGAGATCGACGTGCTCCTCACGATCCCGGTACCGGAGATCCGGGCGGTTCATCCAAAGGTTGCAGAAGCCATCGCTGCGTTGCGGGAAAACCGTGTGACCCTTCACCCCGGCGGTGGCGGGAAGTACGGTACTTTTTCCCTCATATAATCCACGAAAGCAGGTATGCGGTATAGTGCCGGGAAAAATCCGAATGCCTCGTATTACAGCCGGGTCTTATGCAGTTTTAACCAACAAAACCCAATCTGCCTGTCCGTGTCCATCCGTAAAGATTAATGAAACCGGCCTCCAACATATTCGATCAATGCTCAACGTACACCGGGATATCTGCGGGTATTGCGGCTGCTGTGTATCAGTCTGCCCTGAAGGCGCACTCGAACTGATCGACGCATACCTTTCTGTTGAAGAGAACTGTACGAGCTGCGGTATCTGCGCCAAGGTCTGTCCGCTTGGTGCGCTGGAGGTCGTGCATGAAAAGTAAGTATGATGTGCTGATCATCGGAGGCGGCCCGGCCGGGGCGCTCGCTGCAAAGACCGCGGTTGACAAAGGGCTCTCGGCCTGTCTGGTGGAGAAGCGTCCGGCAATCGGCGCACCTGTCCGCTGCGCTGAGGGGATCGGAAAGGAAGCGCTTGCCGAGTTTATCGAGCCCGATCCCTGCTGGATCTCTGCGGAAATGAGCGGCGCCGTAATTGTCGCCCCCGATGGTTTTGAGATGACCTTAGAGTCGTCTCTGGCCGGTTCAAAAGTCGGATATATCCTCGACCGCAAGGTCTTTGACCGGGAACTGGTCTGGCAGGCGGCAGAAGCCGGGGCCGATGTCTTTGTCAAGACACGTGCTTCGGCACCGCTGATGCATGAAGGCCGGATAAAGGGCGCGCAGCTCGAGTCCTG
>JACTVF010000307.1 GCA_019695435.1 Methanoregulaceae archaeon
GCCCAAAGCTCAACGCATACTTCAACGCTATCGATGCTGTTTTGCAGCCCACCATTCAGTCTCCTGGCGGGGCGCGCCAGCAACTCGGCCTTGGGCCAGCCATCGAACATTGCTGGATCGACGGGACCGTGGTGTTCGATGAAGGGCTTACCTCTCCTCCAGCGATTCTCATGTTTCCGGTTTCCATTCTTTGCGGCTAACCCTTCATACTTGTGCATTTTGAGTCAAGGATGTAATCTGCACTCAGAATTCGCGGAACCCCTGTCCGCGCCAAGGAGATGCTTCCATGAGTCAACAGCAGTTGCAGACTTTAGGATTCGGATCGGGCATCATTTGGGGGTTTCCTACTGGCGCCCAAACAGGATCAAATGTAACCCCGTGCGAGATCGGAACATTACAGAATTGCAAACTGGATTTCACCGCCGATATCAAAGAACTTCACGGCCTCTACTCCTATCCCGTTGATTCCGCGATTGGAAAACGCAGTGTCAAAGGATCTGCGGCCTTCGCCCAGTTCGAAGGGACGACATGGAACAATCTGATGTTCGGCTCGAGCGGGAGTGTGACAAGCGGAGCTCAACGGATTACCAGCTACCGTGAGGCCTGGACGGTTCCTCCAACAAGTACCTATGTTGTAACCGTTTCAAACTCTGCTCACTTCGTTCAGGATGGAGGAGTTCGCTACGCATCGACTGGCCAAGAGATGAACGCAATCACAAGCGGAGTTCCACTTCAGGGTCAGTATATTGTCTCGAATGGCGTCTACACTTTTGCGGCCGCCGACGCCGGCCAGGATGTTGTCATCACTTACGCTTATTCGGAATCGACAACGGATGCCACGACAACCTATGCCTCTTCGATCCCGACGACTCCATTCCAGATTTCAGTTCCCAACGCTGGAGCCTTTGTTTCAGATGGCGGCGTTCGATACTCCGCAACCGGCGTGTCACTTACCGTGACCTCTGGAACGCCTTCAACGGGACAGTACAAAGTTGCTCTCGGTGTTTACACCTTCGCTTCGGCCGATGTGGGAGATGGTGTGATTATCACCTACACCTATTCCGGCGCCACAACTCTTCAGACCTTCACAATCAGCAACATCTCCATGGGCTCTGGCCCGATCGTGGGACTGCAACTACTCTTCCCGTATGAGTCGGCCGGCTTTACATCCTTGGATCGCGGCATCTTCCTGCCCAATGTCCGGTTTGGCAACCTGAGCCTGGCGACCAAGCTCGACGATTACACGGAGGAGAACACCACTTTCCAAGCGTTTGCAAATCCAGTAACCGGGATAGTCGCTCAAAGCTACTTGCCCTGGTAGGAAAAATTCATCTTCACGTACCAAGAAAGGAACCCCCTGTCATGAGGACAGATTCAATCATCATCGGCGGCCAGAAATACCCTGTAAAGGGACTCACCGTCTCGCAGTCGCTCTCAACCGACCTGGAAGTCTACGATGCGCGCCAGGCGCAGGACAAAGACAAGATCTCTGCTCTGCGCCTCAAGCGTATGGCGCTCTGCCTGCAAAATGGAAATGCGTTCTTGCCAGATCCCGTCAATCCTCAAGGTCAGATCGGCGCTGCTACGATGACCGCAGAAAAGGTCATTAAGTGGCTAGACTCGGATGTGTTCTCTGACATGGTCGAGTTCTACACTGCCGAGTCGATCATTATGAAGCTGGCCGATCCGCTCAAGAAAGACGAGCAGGAACCGGGCAAGGGGGTTGCTGAGTCTGTGGGGGAATCACTCGCGACGGGATAATCCAGTTTTATGAGCGCAATTTCCGTCGCCTAGTTCGAGAGACCGGCTGGACCTATGAATACATCGAGGGCATGGATATGGGGCGCTTCATGGAGATGGTGGAAGAGTTCAAGACACTCCCGCCACAGCATGAAATAGCCCGCGCCAGCATCCTACTGCCTGGAGACAAGGGCTATCCCAAGCCCAAAGTCGATCCACAAAGAGCCAAGCAAGCTGTCAAGCAGGACATCGCTGATGCGGGTCCCGAGCCCGAGTGGATGCGTATGCGCCGGCTGAAAGCAGAGCAGCAGCGAAAGGGAGGCCAGCGTGGATGACGGCGTAATCAAAATTGGAATGATGATCGACACTAGTTCTCTTGGAGTAGCCAAGGGACAGGCGGAAGAGTCTTCCGAGTCGATTGCTACAAGTTATCGAAACATAGGAACTGCCGCAGGGGGAGCCGCAGAAAAGATAACGGCGGCTGGCGCCGCATCAACACAATCTGTTTCTGAGCATAGAGCCGCCGCCGCTGCGATGCGTGAGTTTGAAGGAAACTTTACACGAAACACTCGCGCTGCCGATCAATTCCTGATTAGCACTCTAAAAATTGGGCCAGCACTGCAGGCGGCTTTCCCTGTAGTTGGCGCCATTGCGCTAGGTGGAATTTTTGTAAGTGTGGGAGAAAAAATATACGAAGCATTCGATATGGGGGGGGAGCGAGCAAGAAAATTTAACGAAGATGTTATGGAGTTGACCGTATCCGGCGCAAAGTGGACTACAGCGATGGACGTTCAGATTGACCGTCTGAATATGGAGACGGCAAAACTAGAGCATAAGCCAGAGAACAATCTAAAAAAATCTCTTGATGAAGCGGCAGAATCCGCACAACGACTCGGCGATCATTTGACCGAGGATATTAAAAAAGAATTGCAGTTAATTACAGAAGTATCAGGAACAACAGCGCAGCGTCTTTTAGGGCAAACCCCCAATACGGATGTTGAGGCGCGCATTGAAAGAGCCTATCAGAAGCAGATTCAGCGCATTCAGGCGTATGGAGAGGGAACCAATCAGCCGAAACATATGCTTTCTTCAATGGAAGATGAAAAGGCTGCATTAAAAAAACGGCAAACCGACATTTATACAGGTGCCAACTCGACGAACCGCGATGCGGAATCGGCGCTTATTGATCAGATGATAGAAGAAGTAAATGTAAGAGAAAACGCTATTAGAAAAACTATGGAACTCACCGATGCTGAGAAAGCTCACAACGCGGCAGTGGCAGCGCATACGGGAAAAGAAAATTATGAGGAAGATCTATCCGCGCAGGAGCTTTATCACGGTAAGAGCCTTGGATTCGAGGTTATGTATTGGGACAATATTGTTAGGACTACCGGGCAGCATCATGAGCAATTATTGCGCGCTGAAGAAGAGTTTCAGAAGCAGATCGTCGAGCCGGGGAAAATTAAGAAGGAACAAGAGAAGGAAAATGCAAAGGGTGGTGCACCAGACGCATTTATCAGGATACCTGAAGAAAAGATTACTGAGGCAGAGGCGAATGAACGCATCAACAGGGAACTTGATCGGCAGCTAAAGACCACGAAGGAAATCTACGAAGAGACCGTAAAGACTATCCAGTTCAAAGAAAAGATCGGACAACTTGGGCCGCGTCAAGCTGCCACAGCCGAACGTGCTGCCAGCGATGCAGAATACAAAAGCACCATCGCGCCACTTCAGGCACAGCAATATGCTATGGCACCAATGGGAAAAGGTGTACTCGATACCAAACAGCTTGCCGAATATAACAGACTGCAAGAAATGATAGATGATGCCGCACGCAAACACGCAAATCAGCGGTCACAAATCGACCAGAAAGAAATCGAGAGTCGGGTTGAGGCCTGGAAAAAAGCGGAGAAC
>JACTVF010000308.1 GCA_019695435.1 Methanoregulaceae archaeon
GTGCGGTATGATTTGAGGATAGCCACGGCCCTCGTGCAGACCTTGCAGCTTAAAAACGGCATCTACGTCCAGACCATTACCGCCGCCGATCCGCATTGCAGCTTTACTGGACTCCAAGGCGATGCTCTTGATTCTAAGATACTGACCGCGCAGCCGACTACTCATTGGTCGATAGTGCCGGAAGCGGGAATTTACTTTTCACCACTTCATGGGCCTATGATTGTGGGAATTGGAATTGGTATTCAGTGGGATAGGTTGACGCTTTACAGATTTTAGAGTGGTGTGATTACACTAAGTGCCATCAATACCATAGAAACAACAAGGAGCCGCTCGACCGCCATGTGGATGTCTTCATCTTTTTAGTCTTTGGTTCGCAACGGCTATATATTCTTTGTCAATTTCTGTACCTATATAATTAACGCCTAAACGCAAACAGGCTACAGCGGTTGTTCCAATTCCCATGAATGGATCAAAAACTAAAGTATCTTTTTTTACACCGTGTAATTTAATGCACAAATTAATCCCTCCCTAAAAGGTTCTCGCTGCCAGTTCCGCAGCTGCCACGGCCCTTCCCACTGCGAAATATTCCTCCACGGCGGCTTTAGCGGCTGTCCACGAATAGCAGACGCGCATCATACAGTGCTGCTTTAGACTGTCAAAGAAACGTATTTGCTCCGGCGTAAGCCCGTTATCGCCGATCTTCATTTCAATCCACAGCCCAGAGTAGCCGCCCTGCGGAATGGGCAGGTTTATGTCCCATACCCCAGCCCGCAGCCCTTCGTCTTTAAGCCACTTTCCCTGTCGTGGACTCCTTCGAGCCGCGTTCGGTATCGCGTGCATAGTTGCTAATGGGTATTCGGTTTGCGTATCGGCCCATTGGAAAAAGGCGGATTGCTGCTGGTGCTCTTCGGCGCGTCGTGGCATCCTACCGCCTCACCGCCCAGCAGAACCAACTTGCCGCCCTATCCCACAGGCGCAACACTGCCCGGCCGATCCGCGCGTTGTTGCGAAGCCACCAGTGGCACACGAGCATGCCGCATACGACCGCCACGAGGTCAAGGAACGCCATGCCGAGAATGTACCAGGTGGATTTCATCGGGCCTCCTTCATCAGCCGGAACCATACGCGCCGACGGTTGTTGTGGTCGCGGCCATACGTGCGCGGGTATAACGTTCCCGCCGCCCGACCACAATCGCCCATGGTGGACCATAGATTGCGCCGTTTCTGCCTTTTCGGGAAGGCAAGTAGTCTTTCAGTTTGGGAGAGTTTCGGCATTGGTTTTCTCCTCTGCGGGTGGTATCGGCATCACGACCGGCTGATCGTCACCATGCACAACCTCGACTACCGGCATGGTCCGGGCCTCGTATTCGGCGTAAATCGCTTCTGCCAGTTTTACGATTGCCGCCTCATGCTCACCGCGCCGCGTCTCCACGGCGGCCATTGCCTCTTTGACCTTCTGCGCGTTGAGTATCAGTATTTTCAATGCAGGGTCCATGATGCTCCTTTTTTTGCATGCAGGTTTTAAGCGTCGGGTAAATTTCGCCGAATATAAAAACCAGCTTCATTCCTTTGTAAAACACGGCTCCATCTTCATCCGGAACGCAAGCCGCAAGAGCCTCCATGCAGATTCGGCATAGCCACGCATGCAAGCCCTCTTCGGGACTCAGGGCTGTTTCGTGCCATATTTTGCGAAGCCTGAGAGATGCGGAATCTATGGCATGTCCGCTGATTTCTATTTCGGGCGTCACCGTTCCGCGCCGCTTTAATTCGGCATTGGCAATTTCGAGAGTTTCCGGGCCAAAACCTTTTGTGTTTGCTACCCACTTTAGATAGCTGACTGGAACGCGCGTCCAGAGTTCGCCATTGTGCTTGCCGAATCCTATTTTGAGATTATGAGTATTCATAGCTTTTGTTAAACGCCGGGATAGTGGTCATTCAGGGCACTACCCCAGCTGGGGACGGCGGATCAAAACTGGAGATTTTCCTCATTTACATGCGCCGATTCTGCGTTGCCGTTTGACTCGTTGCCCATTTGTCTCTGCGCTTCGAGCGATTCAGAGCGCTTTTTTTCGATCCATGCCGGGGCCGGTCCGGACGGATTCACAGCTGTCATGTTTTGCGCCTGCGGCATTTTCGACATAATGGCGCTGATTTTTTGCCTCATGCTGCCGTCGTCTTTTGGCTCGTCAATGATGTTCAGGGTGCAGTTTACGCCGATAAGTTTTTCAACGTCGAAGCCGTCAAGCTCTTCGGGTGTGAACTTTTTGCCGCGCCATGATTCGAGGTCTTTTCGCAGCGTTGCCTTTTCATGCAGGGAAAGCGTGTAGAATTTACTCATACCGAACGGTCGGCCGTCCTGCATAGCGCAGTCCAGTTCCCAGCATACAACGATCTGATGCCTGGTAACGGTTTTCCCCTGATATTCTCCCCGGTGGTTTCCGATGTCGTAAACGGCATAACAGACCGCTTGATGTATGCCGGTAGGAATCGGCTCAAAAGAGCCGCCGCTGTTTTTTGCAATGAGGGCCATAATGCAACTCCTTTACTTTAGTTGAAGGTTCATTTTTTCCACGAGCGCAGCGCCCGGCACATCAATGCCGGACACGAGAACTTTTTTGATGTCCGCTTTTGATGCCGTTTCTTCGACATGCAGGTACGCCGCCGGTATCTGGTTAATGTCGGTGATTTCCACGCTTGTCGATTTGCGCCATGAGTATGCCACGTTTGCATCGGACAACTTTTCGCCGACGAACAGATTTTGCGCTACCCACGCGCGGAGCCGGGCCGCCTTGTTCTCAAGTGCCGATTGCCGGGCGGCGAGACGCTCCTTTTCAGCGGCCACGGCTTCAGCCTCACCTTCGAGATTTTTGATCCACCGCCCAATTGACAGCAACTTCTCGTTGCGCTGTAGCTGCAATGCGGCAAGCTGTGCGTCCAGATTGTCCGGTATTTCTCCCTCATGCTCAACGGCGTATGCGTCAATAGCGGCATCAATGGCGGCCATCTGCGCGGTTATTTCATACAGGTGTAGGGACATCTTCGACCTCCAATGGGGTGTTACACTGTTGTCGGCAGCGGCCATTTTCATCAAGTGGCGCACCGCACTCTGGACATTCGGATATCGGTTTTTCAGCGGTCATTCTCATCTCCCGGTTATTTCGTGGACTTCCTACTTCACGCCGTCGCGCTCCAGCCCTTCGGCGACGTACTTGCGGACCTGCTGCGACACGCCGCGCGTCTGCTCCGCCGCGACCTTTTTGATTCGCGCCTCATCTTTCCGGCGGATTCGGAACGTGATGTAGGTGCAATCGGCACTCTTTGATTTTTTTGGCATAGTGTCCCCTTAATCCGGTACCTGTTTACTTTCCTCGGCGAAGTGATCATATTCCACTACCTTGCCGCTCACGTGGCTCCCCGCAGGGACTTCTACTGCACCGTGCTCTTCATGCTTCACGGTGACCGGTACGCTGTTTGCAAATACGCGAGTTCCATCATCCGCCTCAAAAACATCTACCGCGGCATCAATCTGGTGTGCATGCCCGGTGACTTCCCCTTCGGCCAATATCGGCTTCTGCAACCTTTTCATACGTCCTCCATTAGGTTAAGATTTGAGGGTTGCGCTTTAAAGATTTTGCATTTTTAGGCCAA
>JACTVF010000309.1 GCA_019695435.1 Methanoregulaceae archaeon
TTGTGTAGCGACTGCGCGTCCCCCCAATTGTCATCATCACCACTTTTTCCATCAACGCTCGGCCTCCACGTGTGCAATAAACACCGAAGGTGTGAGCCGTCAACCGCTTCAATAACGCAGCATCATTTGGATCAGCCGCCTCACGCATCCAACCCACCCAATCGATGGCCTTCATAAGTTTCCCACGATGCTCCGGATGACGATCCAACACCTCACGCACTCGTTCGGCCCAGAAGGATTTATCCCCGATGATTTGCTCCTGCAACGCCTTCAACCCATCAGCTACCACTAACGCATCCCCAAGCCACCCTTCATACTCCGCACATCGGTTCATAAACCCAGCGGTGAAGTCCGACATACTGTGTTCCGATGACTTCGGTTTGATTGCCCCCAACCCCTGACAAATGACTCGTAGATCACTCACGATCTCCACCCACAATTCAGGCAACTTACTATCGAACTCAGGCCATAAATCCGCCGCAGGCGATCTATATCCTCCGCCTTTGTCGGGCTCCGTCAAAAACAACACCATTTGCCTACGCCCTGTGGCAGACTCACGGGCCGGATTGTAGTTCGTACTCAACCCGCAACCACGAGCCAACGGCGCTCGTGACCTCTCAAAATTGGCATATAGTTTGCGTTCTTCCGCCCACGATCTGGTGCACCACGATCTGAACTCCGACTCCACCTCATGATCCGCTGTATCGTACTCATCGAACCCCGCATACAACCTGTTGACCGTTTGTGCTATCAACTCCTTCGCATCCCGTGGGAAATGCAGTACCGCGAACTCCTGCCCCTCCAGCACCCGCCCGATCTTCGCTGTCAAGGTGTTCTTACGGCAACCCGGAGGCCCCTCCAAGACTGGGCAGAGCTTCATGCTAATCAGTTCATCGAACAGCAATTGGAAGAAATGCACCCGCAACAATAGTTTTTGCTGCTTCACGCTCAACCCCAAAACCGAGTCCCAAACTACCGACCCGCTTATCATCTGTTCAAACAATCCCCCCGCCCTACCCAATCCCTCCCCGTCAACGGGTTGCACGTTTCCGATGCTCACCTTATGGGGCATGAACACCACGTTGTCATCCCCATTGGACGCATCCCCGTATGATCCATCAGGACGCATCACCAACATCATGCCGTTGCCTCGGTCGAGATACAGATTTCCACTATCAATGTCGTAGTGACTCAGGATTCGTTGCGGCACGCGCTTCACCCCGCTATCGGTCGTGCGGCTCCAAATGTTGGCACCCAATGCGTCCGAGAATGGGTCAGAGGGTTCGATCCCATAATGCCGTAGCTGCTCGTTCCACAGCGGATGCTTGGACGCCACTTCAATATACCTCCGTCCACCGCCAACCTGATCGAACAGGAGCAGTCCTTGAGCGGCCTTCGTCTGATCTCCCGCGTTGAATATCTTGGCTCTGTCCTGTATGGATTCCCACACCAACGCAGTCACCTGTTCGAGCTTCACGTGCACAGGTGCTTTGGCTGCCCGAATCTCGCGTATCTCCTCCGCGATAGCGGCCTCATTTCGAGGCACGAATTCAGCCGCACGCCGCATCTGGAGCAAAAGGTCTGGGTTCGACTCACGCTTCATGAGCAACTCATCCATGTCCTTATACTTCGAATGCGTGATGGCATTCAGGCTGAACTTCGAACTCAGGCTCAGAACCAAATCGTAGCCATTCGGCAGTTTGGTGAGTGGGTTGATGGCATCGTTGTCGAAGAACACCAGCGGCCTTTGTTTATTGAGGATTTTACGAACCGTTGTGATATCGCATCCGTTCTTCCCACCCATCGCCATTCCGCTTAAGGCGAAATCTCCATCCGCGTCCCACTGGTCGCAGACCCTCATGAGGGTCAACCAGTTATGCTCCCCCTCGACGATCACTGTTGGGTATTGTCCCCACGCCGAACCCGTGTGTTTCTGCGGACAAAATACTCCCCGAAAACCCAACGACGGCTGAAGCCGCATCACGTATTTTTTGGGATCGCCAGCTTTCTCCAACTGAAATTGCCGAACGTTGATGGAGATCGGATGGCCGATGGCATCGCGATAGATGTAGACGACCGCGTTGTGCCACAAATCATTCTTCAGTTTTTTGAGTGTCTCCCCGAATGACTCCAATCGCTCGGCTTCGTCGTCGTACTTTTCCTCAAGTGCTTCACCCATCGCTTTCGAGGTGCAGTCCGTGAGAGCTTTCTCGCGTTCGATTTGTATTTGTTCGGCGGCGTCTTCCAGCAGTTCTTCTACGTTTATCCCCATCGGAACCGCGCCCAGATCATGGGCTCGAAGCCAACCAATGGAGTCAGGCAGTCCGCGTTTTCCGACCAGCCATTCTCTGGCGATATCACTTTCGCCGAGGTGCTCTTGGCATCTATCCGCGATGCGGTGAATCAGACTGTTCGCCCAATTCCCAACGACAACATTACCGTTCCATTTATCACCACATTTCCAGCATTGAGCGAAGTTGATCGCCTCTTGAGCCGTAACTTTTCCGGGTGCCTTGCACGTGGGACAATCCATTCGACTGCCCCACCTCACACCTAATTCTTCCAACCGTTCTCTAATTGTCATAAGGCTTCTTCGTCCGCCAGCATTATCATCAGCTTTCGTTGTTCCATATCGCGTTTGTGGGCCTCCGTCACTTGATACGGGCGCGAAAGCACTTTCGTTACATCCCACCGACCCTCGGCGTCCGCAAATTTCGAACCGCGTTTCATGAGAAACGCCAGACTATCGCCGACCTTGCTAGGCCCACTCTCGATCCAACGAGTTTCCTCACGTTTCGAATGGTCCAGCAGCATTATGTAACTCGCTGGTTTGTCGTTGGTGAGTTCCTTGATCGCCAGCCGATCTTCTTCCCTCAGTAACAGAGCGCCGAAACGACAGGTTGGAAATTGGTCGGGAGATTGCTGGAACTTCCCTTCTCTCGCAGCGTCAGGCTTAGTCACATAGTGTGCGACCGCATAAAGGATGGCCGTTTCCAAAGGCAAATCGTGCAGGTGACAGCCATCTTCGCAAAGGAATAATTCACCCGATATCCCCTCGTGGAACTTCACCCGCCGTGGTTTTGGGGTGGGGAGCAGAGTGATAAACGCGCACGTTTCCAGCCTAGCCCAAGGCGCACCTGTAACCGAGCAGGACGCCAGCGGGCTAACCCGAGACCAACCCTCGATCACCCGCGATCTCTCCGCTAGTTTTTTCGCTTGATACACGAGCTTCGCGAAGACCTGATGGGATAACTCTTCGTCGCCCATCATTCGTCCCGCGCATTCTTCACCTGTCCAGAGTTCGAAACCGTCTGGGTGGGTCATCTTTACTCGATATCGAAGCCGTTGCACGCAGCACATTTTGCAAATCACGGAGCCGAATTCTCCCGTGTCTTCCGTGTCGATTAACGACCAACCCGATTTCGGCATTGGATCGTCATCGGCCCAGTGTCCATTCTGTTTCTTCATGGTTTTGGTCCTCGGGGGCGCGTTTCGAGATCAAGCTCGATCCGCAGTTTGAACAGGTAGGTTTTACTGACACCCAACAGTTTCGACATCTCATCGAACGTCAGCATCGGACGCCCACCAGCCACATGCTCGCGATAGAAACGAAACATGAAGCGCCTGTCGAGTGGCGTCCATGT
>JACTVF010000310.1 GCA_019695435.1 Methanoregulaceae archaeon
GTGAAACGGACAATTAACGTCTTTGCACTCCTGTTTGGGAGCCTGGACGTTCAATCCAATGTTTTGTGCCATTATGGTATCCTCTTTTTTTATGCTCGCTTGAGCCTCTTTTCTGGAGCCAGTATCAGTGCGGACCCATTAATCTCAACAAGGGTATTGTCAGGCAGAGAGAGACGGAAGGTGCTCCCATATTTTGGGATCTTCTTTATTCCGGCTTGCGTCTGTATGGTAACAAGATTCCTTGTCTCATCGATGATGTGTCCGCTTACTTTCCGGTGAAACGGGTTTGCGGCTCCAGCTACCAGAACGTTAAGGCCAATCAGTTCGTGCCTTATCACGTTCTGGCAGGAGATCATACGCGGCTCCTGCGGTTCTTCTCGGTTATCAGGCGGGCAATAGTGCGGCGGAGTTCCCGGATGTGCCCGGGGTTTTCTGTCGCGCCACCGGCACTGACTTTTCCATAGTGCTGGACAAGTTCCATTCGGAGTTTTCCCATCTGTTCCTGCAGTTCGATATCAGTGAGCTGCTGGACATCGTGCGCCCGTAAAATTGCCATTTACCGCACCTCTTCATCAATGTCTTCGGGAAGAGCCGGCTCTTCCGTCTCAACGTCGCCGATTGTGGTAACGGTTGCCTTGGGTGCTGCCGGTTGCTTCTTTACCTGTTCGATAACCGCAAAGTGGTCGGGCATCTTTGCGTCAGCGGGCACAATCTTGACCTGAACACCAATCACGCCAAGCTTCTTGATGGCGATCGCATAGCCTTTCTCGACGATATTGATGCTTGGCTCACCGCAATGCTTGATGTAACCCTCAGTGAACTTCTGGGTACGGGCACGTGCACCGGTTAACTTACCGGCGATGATAACCTCGCAGCCCAGTGCACCGGAGTCCATGACCCGGCGCATGATGCTTGAACCGGCCTTACGGAAGTACCAGCCGCGCTCGAGCGCGTTTGCCAGTCTCTCCGCCATAATCTGAGCGTTGAAACTGGGATTCTGGACCTGCTGGACCTCAATCTGCGGAGATTCGACCCCGTAGTTCTGGGCAAGATCCTGGGTCAGCTGATGGACGAGTTTCCCACCCTTACCGATCACGATCCCCGGCTTTTCCGCGAAGATGGTGACCTGAGTTCCAAGAGGCGTGCGTGCGATGTCCATGCCGCCGAATCCTGCGCGCTTGAGTTCCTTTGTCAGGTACTTTTCGACACGGACCTTGCGGACACCTTCTGAAATGAATTTCCTTTCAACGGCCATTTATGCCACTTCCCGTACCACAATCTCGATGTTGACGGTCTCGCGGGCCTTGGGGGATGCACGGCCCATTGCCCGGGGGAAGAATGCCTTCTGGGCGCGTCCGCGGTTTGCCGAGACGTGGATGATCTCCAGGTTCTCTGTGTCAAGACCCGTGTATTCCGCGTTCTTTTTTATCGATTCGAGGATCCTGATGTAGGCCTTGGACGCCTTGACCGGGTACCGGCCCGCATCCCAGTTGCCGGGGAGGCCGCGCTTGTGCGCGACATTCCTGTTGAAATGACGGAACGGGATAGCTTTCTTGAGCGCGACCACATCGGCAAGGTACTTAAGCGCATCGTTGACGCGCTGGTGCCGGATGAAATCGGCGATCTCGATCGAGTGCTTGGGAGAGACGGAAAGCTCGTTTGCTTTGCCTCTGGCGATGTTGTCGCCTTCAACCTTCTTTGAATATGCAATGCGTGCCATTTCCATCACTTCAGCGGTACGTACTTACTGCCCCTCGTTGCACCGATACCGGCGGAACCGTGGGAAACCTTCTTTCTCGTGAGCGCAAATTCGCCGAGGTAATGGAAGACGGACTCGGGCTGGAACTCAACTTTCAGGAATTCCTTGCCGTTGTAGATCTCGATGCTCTTTCCAATCATCTCGGGCATGACAATCATTTCACGCAGGTGGGTCCTGACTTTTTCGTCCCCGCCCCGGATCTTTGCAAGCAACGTATCTTCGCCGCGGTTGAGCCCGCGGTTAAATTTGCGGCGTGCACGGGCTGGCATCAGGGGGATGAGTTCGCTCAACCCCATCGCCTTGAGCTCGTCGATCTTGTACCCGCGATAGGTGAACTCCTCACGCCGTCTGGGCATTCTCTTCTGTGTCTTTTTTGGTGCTGCCATACCGTTCACTTCCTGCTCTTACCTGTCTGGCGTGCTGCCACAGACCCAACAGTCCTGCCTGGAGAAGTACCCCGGGCAATGGTCTTCGGGCGACCTGTATGCTGGTGGCCACCGCCACCGAACGGGTGATCGATGACGTTCATTGCGACACCACGGACACGCGGCCAGTTCGACGCGGTGTTTGCCATCTTGTGGTACTTGTTACCGGCCTTGACAAACGGCTTCTCAACACGCCCGCCACCGGCAACAATGCCAATGGTGGCACGGCAGCGTGCGTTGAACCATTTGGTCTTGCCGCTGGGCATCCTGACACCGACGCGGTCTTCAATCTTATCGACAACAACTGCCTGGACCCCGCTTGAACGGACAAACTTGCCTCCGTCGTTGGGGCGCGATTCGATGTTGCAGATGTAGGACCCGGTCGGGATACTCTGGAGCGGGAGCGTGTTCCCGTTCTTGACCTCGACATCGGTCCCCCAGGATACGACCTCGCCGATACCAATACCCTCAGTCACCAGCATGTAGACCTTCGATTTGTCCTCAAGCTGCACAAGGGCAATCGGTGCGTTTCTCGCCGGATCATGCTCGATATCGATGATCGAGCCGGTGATCTTCTTTGTGCCGTCCCCGACATGCTTTAACTCAGCCTTATACCGGTGGGACGGGGCTCGATAGGTCGGGCCTCCCCTGCCCCGGTTCTGTGTTGTAATTCGATGTCCCATGTTCCCCACCTTACATAATGCCAAGCCGGCTCAGGATTTCCTCGGCGGCTTTATCGTTCTCGAAACTCACAACGGCTTTCTTTTCGCCGTGCATGGTCATAAGCGTGTAAACGCGCTTTACCTTCTGGTCAAACGCCTTCTCGATGTCGCGCTTGATATCATTCTTGGTGGCCCTCCTGTCGACAAGGAACTGGAGTTTGTTCTCGTTCTCCAGAAGCACCATGGCTTTTTCTGTGACAAACGGGTGTTTTAAGGTAGACATTTACCTCCCCTCCAGACGTATGAGTGCACTTTCGGTCCAGACGGTCAGGCGCCCTGCCTGCATACCCGGAGCGAGGTGCTCAACGTTGAGCTGGTCTACAGTCACGACATCAACACCGGCAAGGTTGCGTGCGGCACGGAACTCGGGGCCAGAGGTAACGATGAGCAGGCTTTTTCTCTGCTTGTACCGGCGGCCACGGAGCTTGCCCCTGCCTGCACGGACCTTGCGGCTGTCTTTTGCACGTTCGACATCACTGTACACACCTATGTTCGTCAGTGCGGAGATGACGTCCTGCGTGCGTCCGAGAGTCTCAAACTTATCCTCGAAGATCAGCGGAACCTCGCCGGCAAAGGTATGTCCCCTGCCGCTTATGAGATCGGCACGGATACTTGCGGCAACCGCAGATCGGAAGGCTTTCTGCTTCTCTTTCTGGTTAATCTCTTTAATCAGCACCTTCGCGATGACCGGCGGGTGTGCCTCACGGCCGCCTTTTGCCTGCGGGACTTTTGCTGCAC
>JACTVF010000311.1 GCA_019695435.1 Methanoregulaceae archaeon
CGGAACATTTCGATGCACAGTTCCAGAAGGCCCGCTCGTTTGACCAGCTGGAACGGTACAGCGAGGCGATCGAATGTTATTCCGAGGCTCTCGCACTCCGGCCTTCAGATGCAAAGACGCTCTATTACAAGGGTGTGGCACTTGCCCGGAGCGGGCGCGTTGAGGATGCAGTAAAAGCCTTTGACGCAGCGCTCGAGATCGATCCGGTCTTTGACGATGCACTCTTTGAGAAGGGGAAGGCGCTTGCGGCCCTTGGAATGTTCCGCGAGGCGGTCAAGACCTTTGACAAGACGCTGCTTATCGACAAGAATTATGCCGGGGTATACTTCCATAAAGGATGTGCCCTTGCAGAGCTGGGGAGGCATGATGATGCGATCCTCGCTTTTAACAAGGATATCGATCTCGATGCCGGCAACACAGAGGCATTCTATCACAAAGGTATCTCCCTTGCTGCCACCGGCAAACTCGATAACGCGATCGAGGCATTCGATCACGTGATCCAGTCCGCTCCCGGATCCGTCCCGGGATGGCTCCACCGGGGGATGGTGATGTATGAGCTTGGGAAATACAAGGATGCCATCGAATCCTACAAAAAGACGCTGGAGATCGATCCGGCGAACGCCGATGCCTGGTACCTTGAGGGCCGGGCACTCCTCGCGCTCGGCAATTTTGGGGAAGCGATCGGGGCATTCGACAAGGCACTTGAAATAAAACCCGGGTTTACCGACGCGCACTACTATAAGGGCCGGACGCTCTTCGAGCTGGGCACGTACAGTGAAGCTGTCCTCGCGTATGACAACACGCTCGCCCTGCGTCCCAAGCACGATGAAGCGTTGTACCACAAAGGCATGGCTCTCCTGCGGCTCCAGCGACCCGAGGATGCAGCCGCAACCTTCGATCTGGCGCTCCGGCTCCGCCCGAACTACGCATATATCTGGACAGGCAAGGGAATGGCCCTTGCGTCCCTTGACCGGCACAAGGATGCCATCACGTGCTATACTAAGGCCATCGGTCTTGACAGGAAGGATGCACGTGCGTATTACCAGTACGGGCTCTCCCTCTCTGCGCTGGGCAGGTACCAGGAAGCGATAAAGAATTTCGATGCGGCGCTGGTTCAGCACCCGGACTGTGCCCCGGCATTCTATGCAAAAGGGCGGGCACTGTGCGGCGTCGGCATGTACCAGGAAGCGATTAACGCCTTCGACCGGGCGCTCGCCGGACAGGCCGATTACCCTGAAGCATGGCTCTACCGTGGGATAGCCGAGGCGAGCCTGGATCGGTACGATGAGGCACTGGACTGCTACAGCCATGCCCTTGCCATCAATGCATCCTATGCTCAGGCGCTTCTCAATCAGGGGAGGGCACTTATCCATCTGGGGCGAACCGGGGAAGCTCTTGCTGTATTTGAAAAAGTTCTTGCCCTCCAGCCGGAGTCGGCGGAAGCCTATTACTACAAAGGGCTCGCCCACGTAAAGCGGAACCAGGACGATGACGCGATTGATGCGTTCAACCATGCGATCGCTATCAACCGGCAGTATGCCGAAGCATACCATTACAAGGGTGTCGCGCTTGCCCGCCGCGAACAATATGAAGAGGCGGTGGCCTCATTCGATGCAGCCCTGAGGATCAACAGCGATTATCCTGAGGTTCTCTACGAAAAGGGACGAGCTCTTTACCATCTGGAGAAGTTCAAGGATGCGATCGCGGTCTTTGATCAGGCATTGTCCGCCAACCCGGGATATGCCGATGCCATCTTCCAGAAAGGGCGGACGTATATGGCGGTCCAGAATCCTGACGGTGCAATCAGGGCATTCGATCGTGCACTGGAGATAAACCCGTCCTGCTACCAGGCACACTACTGGAAAGCCCGGACACTGTATGACGAGGGCAGTTACGATGCAGCCATCACGGAATACGACCGTGCGATCGCGATAAAACCGGATTCTGCCGAACTTTACCGGGATCGCGGCCTTGCTTATGCGGCGATCGAACAGTACCGCGATGCGATCAAGTCTTACGACCGGGCACTGGAGATCGATCCTCACGGTGCCGACGCATTCGCCCACAAGGGAACATCCCTTGCCGAGCTCGGCATGTACCGTGATGCGCTCGAAGCGTTCGAGAAGGCACTCGAAAAGAACCCGGGCTCTGCGGCGGCCTGGTTTGGCAAGGGGAATGTTCTCTACGATCTCGGGAAATATTCCGAGGCACGGAATGCATACGATGAAGGACTCCGTCTGGACCCGGAGAATGCGGTCGGCTGGACCCGGAGAGGCATGTCACTTGCCGGCCTGCAGGACCACACGACCGCGATTGAATCCTATGACCGGGCCCTCGCAATCGATCCCTCGTTCTCGATTGCGTACTTCACCAAGGGGAGCGCATTTGAGGCACTCGGGCAGTACGAGGATGCCGCGGAGTCCTTCCACGCGATGATCTCCCTCCAGCCGGATTTTGTCGATGCATGGATCCACCAGGGGCGGGCTCTGCTGGAACTGAAAAAATACCCGGAAGCCCTGACCGCGTTTAAACAGGCCCTGGAGATCGATCCCTCACGAAAAGAGGTCTGGAACGACGTTGGCGCAACGCTGGACAAACTCGGCAAGCACGACGAAGCACAGATTTGCTACGACAAGGCGCAGTGAGAATCCGACGCCGGTGGAACCACCCCGTTATGATACTTAAAAAACGCCCGTAAAACCGTCCGATTGACCTGCCCGGAATTCCGTGCCAATATATACCCCCATTTGCCAAAATACGCCCAAATTGAGCCCCATATAATACCCATGAGAGCCCTATAAAAGCCCTGTAAAGGCCATTAATTCCTTCATCAACAGAAAACCCATGCGGGCCAGGGTTCGGGCCTTAAAACCGCAATACGCGATCGTTTTAATTTGCCCGATTGGCAAAATAAGGCTGATTTGGAGGTATTTTGATACGGAGCCCGATGCGGGCTCCGTTTGGAGTGCGAGGGAGGTAATCAGGGGCCATATTGAAGCTGGATTGAATGGATTGATAAGGAGTGTTTCGCTCGAAAGCAACGTCCCCACCGTGGAACGGGGATTTAAATTCGGGAATCTGAAGTACTAAAAACTCCCTTGCCTCGCCGGGCCTCTCACAAGACCCTGATGCGAATGAACCATCCAAACATTTTCTGTTAACAATTTTCATCGTTTTGGAGTGAACTCAGGAAGTTTATGCCCGTTTCTACTGAAAATTTTTTCAATTAAAATTGCTCTGCGGAGTCCAAAAAAACAGAGTCTCTGGTACTTAATATTTCTTCCTGACCGCAATATACCAAAGCACGGCACCGATAATTGCTATGGCGGCTAAAACGATCTCCCCGGCGTATTTTATATAAAATGGTGTCTCCATCGCCGCCAGTTTTTCTGCAATGTCGATGTTAGCTTGGAGATTGGGATAGGCGGGATCCAGTTCCTCTACCTTCTCGAATGCAACGATACCCTCGCTGTACCTGCCCATACCGCAGAGCGCGTACGCCTTGTTAAACCATGCATCGGCATTATCCGGTTCGACACTGATGGCTTTTTCAAAAGAGGCCAGTTGATCGTTATAATACATAGCCGCAGTGGTTTTATCGTTGAGCTGGTCCTGGTAGTAGAAACCAATATTATA
>JACTVF010000312.1 GCA_019695435.1 Methanoregulaceae archaeon
AATCAGCGTAGGCCACGGAACGTGGTCGGGAATAAAGTGTCCTGCCAGAGTGGGTATCGCTGCCCTAAACTCTTTGGTGGCAGTCTCCCGAAGCCCCCGCCTTTAGGCGTGGGGCAGTTCACCACAGCATTTTGTCTTTGGCTTGCCGCCTGACGTACGTGTGGATGCGTCGAGCACTGGCGTATCTCAAGAAGTGGAATCACTAACCGGGTGGCGGCTACCTGTGCGGTGGCCGCCCGGCTTGCAAAAAGGGGTGTTCGCTATGTTCGCAACCATCCGTGCGTTCTTCCGACTTCTCAGACTGGCCGCAGGCGGCGAGTATGGGATGGTTCACGTCCAAATCTTAAAAGAAAACATGAAGCTGGTCGGCGAATCCCGAACGGACTTCTACGAGTTGCGGGATGCACTGGACAAGCTGCGCTTTGTCGTCACCGACATTCAGGGCGTGCTGGCCAAGTATCCTTCCTCCGAGGAGTTTGCTCGGGTGAAGCAGCTGGCCGAGCAAGCCTACGACATCACCGTGGGCGTCATCCCGAACAGCGGCATCACCGCGACCAAGGCTGGGCTTGCCGGGATGCCGGACTCAGCATTGGAGGCGCTCAAAAAGTGAACGGGCTTTGTCCCGTGCAATCCCAGACTTTTAGTCTGGGTTAACGGGACGGGCTTGCAACGCAAGCCTGTTTGTGGTACAATGTTTTTTGTTGAGTACGCTTTTTTGGGTTCACACTGCGCTATGCGCCTTGCCCCGAGCATCAGTCGTACCAACAAATTGCTCAGACAAGCCTAATGTTCGACTGAGCAGTAGCGTGGTACTCAGTGTGACCACGTTGGGGCCTCTTGGTGGTCCCCTTTCTGGCGGCTAAGGCCAACGGCAACGTTGGAGCCAAGGCTCAAAGAATCCCAGCGTTCCACGCTGGGAGCATCAAATGGAAGGGGAGGAATCTGTGGCCGACGTCAAAAAGATTGAACTAGCAGTGGCAACTCTCGAAAAAGCACATGGGAAAAACTGCGTCATGCAGCTCGGGAAGCGGAACGCCCTGAAGGTGGAAGTCATCCCCACGGGAATTTTGAGCGTGGATTTGGCGCTGGTCATCGGTGGCTTTGCCCGTGGCCGGGTCGTCGAGGTGTTCGGGCCTGAATCGTCGGGCAAGACCACCCTCGCGTTGCAGGTCATCGCGCAGGCGCACGCGTCGGGCGGCGAGGCAGCCTTTGTGGATGCCGAACATGCGCTGGACCCGAAGTATGCGCGGGCGCTGGGCGTCGATACCAAGCGGCTGTGGGTGGCGCAGCCGGATTACGGTGAGCAGGCGCTCGAAATCGCCGAGGGGCTCGTCCGGTCCGGGGAGTTTGACCTTGTCGTCGTAGACTCCGTGGCGGCGCTGGTTCCCAAGGCCGAACTGGATGGTGAAATGGGCGACAGCCACATGGGCCTGCAAGCCCGGCTTATGTCGCAGGCCATGCGGAAGCTCACCGGCACCGTGTCGAAGACCAAGACTTGCTTGCTGTTCATTAACCAAATCCGCGAGAAGATTGGCGTCATGTTCGGCAGTCCGGAGACGACCACCGGCGGGCGGGCGCTGAAGTTCTACGCCAGCCAGCGCGTCGAGGTGCGGCGCACCGGCCCCATCAAGGACGGCGAGAAGGTGGTCGGCAACACCACCCGCGTCAAGGTCGTCAAGAACAAGCTCGGCGCGCCGTTCGCCGAGGCCGAGCCCGAACTGCTCTACGGCCAAGGTTTCTCGCAGTTGGCTGACCTATTGCGGCTGGGCTCCGAGTGTGGTATCATCGAGAAGAGTGGTAGCTGGTATGCCTACGCAGGCGACCGCCTCGGGCAGGGCCGGGACAATGCAATCGAAACGCTGACGCTTAATCCGGAGCTGGCGCAGAAGATATTTAGCGCGGTTCGCGTGAAGCTGATGCCGGAAGAAGAGAAGCCGGAGGAGAAGAAATGACGCTTATCATTGGATTCAGCGGGCGCGCTCGCCACGGGAAAACCGAGGCGTGTGAGGCCATTCGGCAGTATGTCACGTTCGAGAAGGACCGGTACGGACGGTACCGTGGGTACCGTGGCATCGGGACCATCTTTGACATCGGCAACATCGTGCGCCTATATTGCATCGAGCATGGTCGCCTTCCGGAGGTTGGGCGCAAGGACATGACCAAGGAGCAGTTGCAGGTCCTCATTGACGTGGGTAAGGAACAACGCGCCGTGGACCCCGAGTTCTGGCTGAAGCGAATGTTCGAAGCAATCACCATCGCCGCCCCGGACGTGGCGCTCATTCCGAACCTGCGATACTGGAATGAAGTAGACGCTGTGAAGCGGGCCAACGGCTACGTGGTGCGTGTGCAGCGCCTTACCAGCAGCGGGGCCGACTTCATTTCGCCCGACCGGGACCCGAACGACGTCAGCGAGACTTCGCTCTACCATTGCTGGGAGACTGACTTTTACATCACGGTTAAAGACGGGCACGCCGGCTTGGTTCGGAAGCAGGCCGTGGCGATTTACCAGTACCTGAGCGAAGGCGGGAGGTATGCATGAGCAGCTACGGTAAGCTGGACCGGGCGGACCGCCAGCAGGAGGCTCCCACGGGCGCGGGTGATGTGGTTCTGGATGCGGTGCTGCCGGTGCTTGACCGGATGCTTGTAGCAGCTAGCTCTGGCCATGAATGGGCAACGGGCAGTGTGTTGCATTCCGATGAGCTGCGCCAAGTGCGGGCGGCGCTGCTGGAACGCGCCGAATTCGGCGAGAAGAAGTACGGCACCAAGTTGCGGGTGCTGAATGGGCGCGACGCGACCTACGACCTTTATCAGGAACTTCTCGACGCCATCATGTATGCCATGCAGGCACGCATGGAGGGCAAGCCGGGAGGCCACTTGGTGGAAATCCTTATCGGGCTCGCTGCGCAAGTTGCAGGACGGTTCGATATCTAGGAGGGCTCTTGGACATAATTGCAAATGTAGCGCGTGACGAGGGGGTGTGCAAGCGCAATGGGGAAGTTCCAAAGCGAGGGTTTCTCTATACTTACTCCGGACGCATAGCCCTGCCCGACGGTGCGCCCACGCTTTTGGACATCGCCGTTGCGCTCAGCCGCGAGTGTCGTTATGCCGGGAACGGAATGCGCTGGTGGCCGGTGAGTCTCCACTGCCTTTGCGTGGCGGACCTGCTTCCAGATTCTCTGAAGCTCCACGGCTTGATGCATGACGCGGCGGAGTGCATTACGGGTGATGTTCCGAAGCCAGTTAAGACGGATGAGATTGAGGCGTTCGAGGACATGGTGCAGGCTCGCATTTATGAAAGCCTCAAGCTGACCCCACCGACTGCGGAAGAGTGGTGTATAATCAAGCAAGCCGACATGGACGTGATGCGTGGTGAAGTCTATACGGTCGGAACGCCGGCGCTTCAGGAAGTGTACAGTCGCTGCCCGGATGCCGAGGCGCTGGTGATTAAGTACGCTGCTGAGTATCCACCGATGGAGTGCATTTGCCCTGACGGTCGTGCTCCGATTGAATTCCTCAGAAGATACAGAGTATATAGAGACCTCCTGTCAATACCCCACGCCTAAAGGCGGGGGCTTGAAAGCCAAAACCTAACCAGTTCTGGCAATCGAGTTAAACGTTGTCTAGA
>JACTVF010000313.1 GCA_019695435.1 Methanoregulaceae archaeon
TGCCGATCTGCTCGGGCCGGATAGATTCGTAGGTTGCCGGTTCCCGGATTATACCGTGGGCGTGGATGCCGCTCTCGTGGGTAAAAGCCATTTCGCCGACGATTGCCTTGTTGACCGGCAGAGGGACTCCTGTGAGGCGCGAGACAAGGGTCGAGAGGGAATAGATCTCCTCTTTTCTGATCCCGGTCGGGTACCCGTAGAGCACCTCTAATGACATGACCAGTTCCTCAAACGGCGTGTTCCCCGCCCGCTCGCCAAGGCCGTTTACCGTGACGTGGGCGCAGGTCGCGCCGGCTTTTAAGGCCGCAACCGTGTTTGCGAGTGCAAAGCCGAGGTCGTCGTGACAATGGATCGAGAGCGGTGCAATTCCTGCAAGCGGCGGGATGAATGCGGCGATCTTTTCGGGCGTGAGCACGCCCACCGTGTCACAGAAGCAGAGCCGGTCGGCCCCGCGTTCCACGCCCCCGGAAAAGACCCGCTTGAGGAATTCCTGGTCGGCTCTTGACGCGTCCTCGCCTGAGAGTTCGACAATGAGCCCCCGGCTCTTCGCGTATTCGACTGAACTCCACGCCATCTCCGCAACCTGCTCCCGGGTCTTGCGCATCTTCTTTTCGATGTGCAGGTCGCTGACAGGTATTACGAGATGAACCGAATCGGCGCCGTTGTCCGCGGCATAATCAATGTCGGTTTTCACGGCCCGGACAAACGTGCAGGTCTCGACCGGGAGCCCGGCACCCGAGATGAGCCGAATCGCGTCCTGCTCCCCTGTGGATGCCGCAGCAGAGCCGGCTTCGACAACATCGACACCTATGTCTGCAAGCCTTGTCGCAATCTCTAACTTCTGGTCCGGGTTTAACGATACACCCGGGGTCTGTTCCCCGTCCCGTAACGTGGTATCAAAAAAGCGCAGTTTACTGGCGAATAAAACACTCACTCATGGTAGACACCATGGTACATGACTAGGAAAGCAGACTATTAAAACGTTCGGACATCGGAATGTCCGCACCGGAACCCTTACATGTCACGGCCGGATAAAATACCGGACAGGTAAACAATATCCGGAGAGACTGTGGTCATGAATAAAGACACGCTGTATAATCCTGAACAGGGTGCGCCGGAGCAGGTCGCCGCTACAATACACAGAGACTGCACCCGGTTTAAGGCGCTGCGGAGCCGGGGCGAACTCGGCGCAGCACTGGCCCGGGTCGTGCTTTTGTATTCGCCCCGCGACATCCGGCAGATGGAGCAGAATTTCGGGATGTCGATCCGGGATCTTTCCCCGGAGTACCGGAAAGAACTCGAAGAAGCGATCACCGGCCACCTGCTCGGGACGTATCAGGCCATCCGGCTCATGGACCAGCAGGGCACGTTCAGGACAAAAAAAGAGCCGGTGACCGATGCGGAGAACGCCTACTGGGACATGGTGATCGCACAGTGCCGGCCCGGTACCGGCGACCTCCGGCTCCGGTTCTTAAAATTCCTGCTCGCAGGTTTCTGCATGATTGTCCAGCAGGAGCCGGGCCACCCGGTCGGGATGCGTTTTCCTGGTGGCGACCGGGTTGAACTTGTTGACGGCGTGTATTACTGCCCGGTCCGGGAGAAGGAAGGCGAGGTCGATGCCGCACTCTGTCCCTTCTGCCCGGCGCAGCAGACCCCGGCAGTCGGCTACCTGAAGCCGCCGGTGAACGCGAGCGAGCACCGGAAACAGGAGTTCATCGATAACTGCTACCGGTATCATAATTTTAATGGGTGATGGCCGGTCTGATACCGGACCGGAAAACTCAAAACATGGTTTACGTAAGTAATAGCTCAACGTCAAATTTTCGTGAAAAAATACGAGGGCTACCCGCCTCAGGGCCCCTCCGGGGCACGGCGGGTCGAGGGACTGCTCATACTGATTCTCCGGTTCACTCCAGTGCAAATTGATTCATATCCCTGATCTGCCGCGGGGGCGCCCCGTTGGGGGCGGCGGCAATTATCGTAATGAGGGTTTGGGGGCGATAGTCCTCATCAGCATGAACCCGATCACAGGCCCCGGATCCATTGAACTTTTTCAAAACGTACTGTGAGCCCTTTAAACTTTAGCAAAAAAAATTCGCATACCACGCTCCTGCGTCGCTCTCCTGCGACCTCAATAGATCTCCTGCCGGGTGCAGGATTGATAAGCCCGGCCTCCCTACCATCACAGTACAATGCCTTCGTGCGCAACGATGCTCTGTGCAGCACGCCGGTGATCTCATGACCGATAATGTACCAACGCTGGATTCCCCGTCCCTTTACATCAACCGTGAACTGAGCTGGATCCGGTTCAACCACCATGTGCTGGAAGAGGCACAGGACGAGCGGCACCCTCTCCTCGAACGGGTGAAATTCCTCTCGATTTTTGCCAACAACCTCGATGAGTTTTTCATGATCCGGGTCTCGGGCCTCCAGCGGCAGGCCGCAAAGGGAGTGCTCAAGGCCCCTCCTGACGGGATGACGGCATCCGAACAGATCCTTGCGATCGAAAAGACGCTCATTCCTGAACTTGATCTCTCGTTTGAATGCTGGAGCAGCGAGATCCTTCCCCGGCTTGCTGCTGCCGGTATTTTCATTCATGAGTATGGTGAGCTGGATGAAGAGCAGAAGCAGGCCCTGCGCACGTTCTTTGTCGATGAGGTATTTCCGGTGCTCACCCCGCTTGCCTTCGACTCCGCCCACCCGTTCCCTTTCATCTCCAACCTCTCGCTTAACCTTGCGATCACCATCCGCGATCCAAAAGGAAAGGAACTCTTTGCCCGGATCAAGGTGCCCACCGGCCTCTTTCCCCGGCTTATCCGGATCCCGGACACACAGCCAGCCGGACGGCGCGACGACAAGCAGGTACACCTCGTTTACCTCGAAGATCTCGTCGCCACAAATCTCGACCTGTTGTTTCCCGGCCTCGAAGTGATCGGCGCATCCCCCTTCCGGATCACCCGGGATGCAGACCTTGACATCGAAGTGGACGAGGCATCCGATCTTTTGACCACGGTCGAGGAGATCATGGAGCAACGGGCCCGGGGTATCCCGGTCAGGATTGAAGTAGATTGCTCGATGCAGGAGAGCACCTGCCACATGCTCGAACGGAAGCTGGGCACCAGCTCCCACATGTTGTACCGGATCGGCCACCCGGTCGGCATGGCAGATCTCATGGAGCTCCTCTCCCTCGATCGTCCCGACTTAAAAGATACACCCTTCCAGCCCTCGATACCGCCGGAGCTTGCCGAGGAAAAAGACATCTTCTCTGCCATAAAACGAAAGGACATCCTTGTCTTCCATCCCTACGACAGCTTCTCGCCGGTGATCAATTTTATCCGGCAGGCGGCCCACGACCCGGGCGTCCTTGCGATCAAGATCACGCTGTACCGCGTGGGTTCCAACTCGCCGATCGTCCGGGCGCTCATGGAGGCCCGTGAGAACGGCAAGGCAGTGGCTGCCTTGATCGAGCTCAAGGCCAGGTTCGACGAGGAGAATAATATCGGCTGGGCACGGGCGCTGGAACGCGCCGGCGTCCACGTGGTCTACGGGGTCGTCGGCCTCAAGGTGCACGCGAAGATCTGCATGGTGGTCCGGCGCGAGAAGGA
>JACTVF010000314.1 GCA_019695435.1 Methanoregulaceae archaeon
TTTGAGGACGGCTTCAGGATCGATGCGAATGAAATCTATGGCCGTGGCCTGATGCCGGTTGTCGATGGCGACGGGAGAGTGATCTACGTTGTCGATCCCTACCGCAAGTCTCAGAAAACCGTCGAGGAATGGTGCGGCCTCGATCACGGAGCGAGGATAAGCTGATGGCGACAGTCATCGACGAAGTTATCCAGCGCAACCAATGCTCCAGGCGTGTGCGGCTGTTTGGCTTCCTGTGGCGTGTGCGATGCGGCGGGACACTGATAACCAAGCCGTGCATCTTGCGTCCCGGCCAAACCTACACTCTCTGCATCAAGTGTCGTGATGCTTCAATTCCGCCGGAAGAGTTTGATTCCAGAGTGGAGAAAGCCCTGCAATGATCGTCGGGACGAAAAGGCAGATCAAGGACATCGCTGACCGGATGTTCACCTTCACGCTATCTCAAAAGACGGCTGACCGAACAACCATTCGCAAGTGGGCAGCCGAGCTCAAGGCAGCCTTGAAGCAGGACGCAGACTGACGGAGAGTGCATCATTGAGAAAAGGTAGCCGCAAAACGAAATGCAGGCGAGGACATAAGCTCGTAGATCCCAACATCATCTATCGGGAAAAGAAGGATGGGACGATTTACTGGGAATGCCGGTCCTGCGCCAATGCCGGAATGCGGGAAAGGCGTAAACTGAAGAGCAAAGGCAAGCCGGGAAAGGGCGGGAAAAGTAAGCCTGCCGCGAAGCCAAAACCAACGGAGGAAATCATGCAGGAACCAAACGAGCAGAAGCCAGCAGCCGAGCAGGACACGCAGATCGACCCGATGGAGTTCTTGGAGACTACAGAGGCGCCAGAAGTCGTTGTAGTCGATGCTCCCGCCCAGGCCGATGAAGCCTTTGGTCCCGTATCAGTCGGCGACCCGGAATCACCGCACGCGCTGACCGGCCAGCCAACTGCGCAGGACCTGGACAACGTAGCTGAGGAGCAAGCCATCGCAGAGCAGACAGTGGCAACCGAGCCAGTACCAGCCCCTGCTCCTGTCGCACCAGCGCCGCGGCGCCCTGGCTGTGGGCATGGATTCAGTAACGCGAGGCTCTGCCCAACCTGCCGGGCAAGTGGAGTGTAACGATGGGCTATCACGATCTGAGCGAATGCACGCTCTCTGACGATGAACGCTGGCAGGAGAAGAATCAAATTGTCAGTATTCTCGAAGGAGAATTGCTCTCAGACAAAGATCGAGAGTTTGTCGATAGGATGAAGCGGTCAACGTTCGTCTCAGTAAAACAACTCTTTTGGCTACGCGACATTAAGGACAAATTCCTGTGAGGTAATAATGGCCGGAGCAATCTGTGATACTCAAAACCTGAGTGATGTTGGACTCGCCGCTTCCATGCGTTCTCAACTGCGCAGCGACATCATAGCCGGCCAGAGAGTCCCGCCAGCACAGCAATTAATCGTGGAGGCCATCGCACGGATTCTGGAACGTTCCAACAAGACAACCATCGACGGCGGGACGCAAAGTGTCGGTGGTTTGAAGATAACGAGGTAACAACTGTAGAAAGGAAATCAATGCGCAAATTCACTATCACCTTCCGTACTCCGCAGGTCACTGCTGCTCAGACTGTCGCTACAACACCGGAACCAATCACCATCGATGCCGATGATGTAAATATGGGCGTAGCAGGACAGACACCGTGTCTGGTGTTTATTGAAGCCACCAACCTAGTTACTATGGGAGGCGGCCAGCCACAAGGCGCGAGAATCATCCACATAATCCCGCTGGAAAATGTGCTCAGTTGCGTGTGCGTCGATATTCGAGGATCGGCATCGACTCTCGTTCAATGACGAAGGGACGAGAGCGAAAAGCTGGAACGGAGTTACAATCTACTCAAGGAGAGCAACTATCATGGCTGAAACCACGCAAGCAACTGAAGATGCCAAAGCGGGAGAATCTACCACGGTAAGTAAGAAGCCAGCCACAAAGAGGGATTCCGTTCCCGCGCGCACCGATGAGCCGGACACCACTTCGATGGGACCCGCTCCAAAGCCAGCGCCAGTGCCGGCCGCTGCTCACACGCCAGCTATTCATGGAGCGCCACGCAAATGAGCACAAACCCCCTGTTGCCGGTTCTCCGCGAGAAGGGCGCGCCGATGACGCTGTGTAGCATCTGCCCAACTCCAGGAGCGTGCTGCAAGGGATTTGTCCTATCTCACATACCGACAGGAAAGGACGAGTCGGGCCGCCAGCCTTTGTTATTTTGGAGATCAACGTGGCGCAAGGATGCAGCGGCGTGGTTAGCAGATCGCGGATTGGACTTTATCCCTTCGAAGATTGCTGAAACCTACCGGGAAGAAGAAAGCGGGAAACCATACGTGTCTGTTCGATTCAACTGCTCTCACCTAACAACAGGGGGCCGCTGCGGGATATATGAAACCCGTCCCAATGTCTGTCGCCAATATCTACCGACTTTTTCAGCCGGGCAATTTCCGCTCCGCTCACACCTGCTTTGCCGCCCTTTAATTGAACTAGGCGGAGGTCCAGCACGTCGGCATTCTTCCGGCTCACGCGGAACATGATGGCATCGATGATGCCTGTACGCGGAGAGCCGGTCTTGCCCTCAAAGAACGCCACACGCCAGCCGCTCTGCTCACAGTAGGACCGTAGAGCCTCTTTGCTTGCCGCCTCCGCAGCGCGGGCCTTCGTAAAGGCATTCATCCGCTTGCGCGTCTTTACTGCTTTTGCGGCGGCGGAGCGGCGTTTGCGAGTACGAGCGGCTTTCTGTCCTGCTGTCAATCCGTCTGGCATGGCGAAAGAATATCACGGCCAGTATTTGTTGAATTGTCGATTTGCGGTACTATAGCCTCGACAAGAGGGGAGGACTCATGCAAACATCAGAGGCGGATGTAGCCAATCGCATTATTACAAGGGAGAGTTTTAGATATGAGGAGAATAAGCGCGTGAACTCCGAAAGAGAAATTTTACTCGCCCTAGTTCCCGATAAATGGGAAGAACTCAAGAGAGCATTCAAAAAAGAATGCAGCGCAATAAGCGAGAAATCCCATCTCAAGCAATTTGAATGCGAAGAACCAGGCCCGAACCTTTTTTATGTAAATCGTGTCATTGATGGGAATGCTGTTGTGGCGCTGGCATTCACTCTTGATCTCGCCGTACCGCGCATTCTTATTGAAGATCACTGGAATGAGCGGGAAAAGAGTACGCTTGGTTTCGCTGTTTCGGGTACAAATATATTTTTTGCGAATAGGGGAAGCGGGGTTGTTTTGCCAGAGTTGGTAGTAAAGCTGATGATGCAGATTACGCGGTAATCAATTCCGCAAAACGGCCCGCCTGCCAGCGGACCGTTTAGCGAAGCAGATTTGATTTGACGCGTATGGGCGCAATTCAATGGTAATAGGAGAATAGCGATCATGCAAACCTTAATCGCAGAGATCAACCGGGCTGCTGGATTGAAGGCAGCGGAGGAATACTGCTGATGAACTATGCAAGTTTCCAAGGTGATAACATGACATTGGCAGACGTTGTGCAGGAAGTCCACGAAAAGACACACGTCCCGCAGATTGAGATTCTGGAGATTATACGAAAGAACTGGCCG
>JACTVF010000315.1 GCA_019695435.1 Methanoregulaceae archaeon
GTCCAGCGCTGTAATCATCGGCTTATGGCTGGTAGCCCTCATTCCCTTCGCCATTTATGCGATTGTGCATGAACGGTCTCTTCTAAGTCGGACGTGGATAGTCGCTAAATTCAAAGAGCACCCTATCTCAGCGCCCGTCATCATTCTTATATTTCTTTGGATCGCGTTCAGTCAGACTTCGCGGATTGTGGCCCGTTTTGAGCACGAAAAGCAAGCGCCTACTGTAGCCGTGTCTCAGCGACCACCTGCGCCTTCGGCGACGCCGCCCGCCTCCGCACCACAGGAAAAGCTCGCGCCCGATACGACCGCGAAAGCGGCTCCTGATCCATGTCCTCACGGTCGGACGATATTGAATGATGTGGAAGCCGTCAACAATCACCCAGACAAAGTGAAGAGTACAGGGTTTTTGTTCGATGGCCCAAACCCTTGCGTCACGATCATTCACGGAAAAGCGAAGGGCAATCAAACGGGGTACCGCTTCGATGCCGTGCCGCGTACGGCTCCTCCTCCGCCTCCAGCACAACAATGCAGTGCTGGCTCTCAGTGCAACTCCGCCAGCGGCGGCGGGGTCATAAACAACCCGACCGTCATCAATAACGGTGCAGTTGCCCGCCATCTCACGCCCGGCGAAATTGACGGTTTCGGATTATGTCTATCTAAAGTGCATGGCGATGTTGATATCGTAGCTCTCCAGAGCAACCCTGAATCTCATGGATTTGCCGAGGACTGGCTAAAGGTGTTCCGCAGGGCCGAATGGACGATTAAGGATGATCGGGTCAGTGAGGGAATGTTTGCAGGTGGTTTCTGGGCCGGAACCCTTATTTCAATGGAGGGAACAATAAACAGTGATGGCGTGAGCGCGACGTTTGCACCTGATTCGGTCGGAAAAACGATATCCGAATGTCTCGCGGGTAAGAACTTCCCAGGATCGGCCACGCTAGTACCCCACCCGGAGTTTGTTCCCAAGCATGTGGAATTTTGGGTTGGGCCGATTCCAGTGCAATAGCCGAAGCCGTAGCGTTGGAGATACTCCATGAAGCCTGAATACCACGAAGGCCCAGAAGCACTAAAGCGATTTGAACAGACGATGACCACGCTCTTTCGTGCACCCAAGACTGTGACCACGAAAAAGGAGATGAAAAGAAAAGCGCGTAAACGCAGGGCTGCCAGCAAGGGCTAGTGTTTCCGCTTGCCTCGCCCTTGCCGCCACTCAGTGTGATGTGGCGCTGCCAGTGCCGGTTAGGTCGGCATAGGTCAAACGGCGACCCGCAACCTGCGACATGACTTTATTGAATCGCTGATGGTCTGTGACCCCGAGGCGATTGTTGAACCGGAACATCTGCTCGTCGAGGTAGCGATCCAGATGGAACGGTTCGACCGCAACGTAAGTGCCAGCGAGGTTCCGCTTGGTGAGTGACCAGAAGTTTTCAAGGCAGTTGGTATGAACTTGGCCCCGCACGTAGCAATCAATGTGATTGACCGTTTCGTGAATGTAGTTGTTCTTTAGCGCGTTCTCATAGGCTGTCGCTTCATCGGTGTAGACCTTCGACCCATGCTCAACATTGCTCAGAATTTCGCGCTGCAAAGTCTCCCGGCGGGTATTAGGTACAACCTTGGCCCGGACTTCGCGGGATGTGCGGTCGAACAGTCCCATGACGGGAGCCTTGCCAGCGTAGCGGGTCGTATTCTTCCACGCCGGAATCTCCGACAGTTCCTTGCGGATTTTCAGCTTGCGGCTGTGGTGCATGTTCTTCACTTTGCCGCCGATGTACGCTTCGTCGGACTCAACTTCGCCGCCGTCATTGCTGCCAAACTTCGCGGCCTTGTCGGACTTCATGGCTTCACGAATCCGATGAAGCATGAACCATGCCGTCTTTTGCGTGACACCGATACTGCGGTGAATCTCGTAGCTGGACACCCCGTTCTTGCAGTTGGTGAGCATCCACGCGACCATCATCCATTTGTCCAGACTGATAGCGGAGTCCTCAAAGATCGTGCCCACCTTGAGCGAGAATTGCCGTTTGCAGCCGTAGCACTCCCAGATGCGGCGGGTCTTGATGAACGCATGACGCTCAGACCCGCAGCGGGGGCAGGTGACCAAGCCATTCGGCCAGCGATAGTTGAGCGCGTAGGCAAAGGCCCGGTCTTTATCGGAGAAATAAACGATGGCATCTTGGAGAGTCGTCGGGTATTCCATGACTCAAATGTACCCTTTTTCGTCGCCTGTGTCAAGTATGTTATTGCCCACGCAATTCGTGCCTTCTAATCCTAAGTATCCGAGCGATGAGGGTTTCGCTATGAGGCGCACTGCAGGGCTTGCCACAAAATCTGCAGCAGAGTGCCGCGCCTATTTTGCCGAGCAACGTAAACACGCAGTGAAGGCTACCTATGGAGTCAGTGACAATTACAAACCATAAACCGAATGACGGAATAACCGAGGCGGTGAAACCGTGAAGGATAACCAAATGGTCTGCAAGCGTTGTTTGGGTACCGAAATCGTTTTGGTTCGCGTCCCTGATTGCAGAGGCTTGGCAGGCTACGCTTTGGTCACGAAGTCTTGCCCGGAGTGCAGGAAAGTGGAAACGAAATGATTGTGGGTTTCCTAGATCGGAAAGGGGTTCAAGAATGAGCGAGAAGCGATATGTAGTACCGGAAGAGGCATTGAAGGCAGTTCACGACGCGGCAAATTCTGACCGTGATTACTTCGACGACGGAGATGCACACCCGATTTTACTCGCCTTCGTGCGCTGGCTGGCGAAGAATCCGGTGGTGCCGACCCTACCCCAACTTAGGTCGGTCGAATCGTCGGCTGGGCATGAACCGCTAAACTCCACGCGCTGGCTATCGGATGTGTTGACGGAGTGGCAGCGCCGCATGTTCCTCGCCCCCGAGCCAGCCGTGCCGGAAGCAATCAAGGACTTGCTGGAACCTGTCGATGCGCCCGCAAGCACATGGCTAAAGGGTGGGTGCAACGAATCCGTCATGGAAGCCTATCGCCGTGGCCGCGAAGAGAAAGGTTCGGCGTTCTAATGGCTGATCTCGTCGGTACATGCCCTCGCGATTTTTGGAATTCGTGGATAGCCGAAGGGGACCCCGCCGGTTCTCCGTACTCTGGCGAAGAGTGGGGATGGTTTACCCGAAGCCCACTCGCTGCGAGCATCCATCCTGGCGAGCGGTTCTACGTCGTGGCCCACGGCAAACTGCGCGGTTGGGCGCCGGTTACGCGCGTCCGAAACAGTGGGGATGGTGCCTACTGCATCTGCAGGCGGGGCGATGCGGTTGCCTGCACGGTTCCGTTTGCGATTCCGGGGTTCCGCGGACTGCGGAGGGTGTGGTGGAACCTCGAAGAAGAGATTGAGTTTCCAGATTGGAGGACGCCGTGACCGAAGACGAAATCAGAGCCAGCATCCTCGAAGAAATGTATCGCTACCATTGGATGGAAGCAACCGCCATGTCCCGGTGCCTGAAATTCGCAGGCGACCACTACACCTACCGGGACTTGGAACGAGCGCACTTCATTGCGGCCGAGTGGATTGCTTCCGAACATCGCGGTTTGCTGAAGTATGTGGAGTCCGAGAAACGGCTCCGCGCAATT
>JACTVF010000316.1 GCA_019695435.1 Methanoregulaceae archaeon
CATCGGTGTTTACCTCTTCTTATGGCCGAGGTAGAGTGCGTCGTAACGGGGAAAACACCCTTGGCAGAGCGTAGATGTGTCGGGGACTGCTGCGCAAACAAGAAGCCCTGGCACTGCGCCCAGGGCTTAAATCGGGTTTCAGGATGACGGCTAGGTCACACGACGATGATGCCCGCCTAGGCCGCCGACATGGCCTCCAGCAGTTCCTTCATTTTCCGTAGGCCGCCGACTTCCTTAACGAGGCCAAGGAGTTCATTGAGGCGATCAAAGCCACCGATGACCTTGACCGTCTGGGCTACCGCTTTCACCTGCTCAAAGGTAACCGTCGCCTTCTTCTCTGCGGCTACCGGCTCGGGAGCGGAGACCGTCGCTTGCTTTCCATTGAATTGGTGGTTGCACTTGGGACAGGCTTTCGCCCTGGTTCCCCTGACCCATGCGTTGCACTTCGGGCACTGTCTCTGGCCCCGTCTCGTCTTCTTAGCCATTTCCGGTTCTCCGATTGGACTGCGTGAATCAATCACAATCCTTATCGGCCGGGTAATCCGCAACGTAAAGGTAAAGCCTGGGGGCAGTGACAAGGATGCGGAATAATCCGAAGACAACGGGCGTCGATTCTGCTTTTGGCATTTGTGACGGCGGCGGTGAGGCGAAGAATCACTTGGTTCTGGCTCTTGGGCCAGCCACCCGGATCATCGACTCTTTCTCCTGGCGTGAAAGGCCCTTGATCGCCAACTCCCTTTTCAGCGCATGACTGCGACTGGCCTGTGCTTCCTGGTAGACCAAGACAGCAGGGAGGCGGCTACGGGTGTAGCGTGATGCGGTTCCGGCGTTGTGCTGCTTCAATCGACGAGTCAAGTCATTCGTGATTCCAGTGTAGAGGGAACCATCTGCGCACCGCAGGAGATAGACAAACCAAGTCCTCAACTCCCTCAGCAGCCTCTCCACCGCCACTTCCTTCGCCTTGGCTTCGACTTCCACGGTGATCTTGTTTCGCAGCCAGGACGCCGGGAAGTCCTTCACGTCGATAAAGTCGTGATGTCGCTCAGGATTCGGGCTGTCCCAGCCGCTAATCGGGCTTGAGATATGGAAGAGCGGTTCCCGATCCCAGGTCGCCATGGCCTTCCTGGTGGCTTGTTCAACGCTCATGCCAGCAGGATTGCAACGGTGGTGATGAACATCATAGACCAGGGGAACGCCTGTGGCCTGACAGATCGGGAGGAGGTCGGACGGCGTGAAGATCCTGTCGTCGTTCTCCACTGTCAGTCGCTTGCGAGCCGCCTTGGATAGCCGGGCGAGACTCTTGGCGAGTCGTTCGAGCGCCGCAGCCTTGTCCCCATAGGCCCCACCGGCATGGATGTTGATGACATCCGCACCGATCCACTGGGCGACCTCTGCCTGATACTCGACCTCCTGGAGCGACTGCGTGACGACATCGAGCCGAGGTGAGTTCAAAACCACGAACTGGTCGGGGTGGAAAGTGGTCCGCAGCCCGGCCGCCTTGGCGAACCTCCCGCACTCCTGGAACTGCTTGACGATTTGCCGCCCGCCAGGAAGTTCCCGCACGTCATAACCCAGATCGGGGTGGGTCTTCAAGGGGAGGATTTGACTGTTGACACGGAAGCAACCGATGCCGTGCTCTGAGCAGTACCGTAGGGCTGAAAGCAACGCAGCGGCGTTCTCGGCGCAGAGCGTAGCCAACTTCTTCCGGGCCTCCCGACGTGGCAACTGCTTGATGGCCGTCGCCGTCGTCGTGCGGAACTTGATCGGTTCATCCCGGAAGATGCAACACAGGCCAAGGCGGATCACTCGCTCTCCATCACTTCATCGGGTGCCACTGTAAGATTAGGCCGTTGGCCGAGATGTCATTCCCGAGAAAAAACCACTAGCTCATCCCGTATGACAGCACTGATCTGCTCTTGGTGAAACCGATTCATCAGCACGGCAGCCAGTTCACCGGCCCACTGGATGATTTCTTCGTCCGAGTCTTCTCGCAAGGGATAACGCACCACGGCGATTTCCCAACCCTCCTCCACGTAGTCCTTGCTCACGAATGTTGTTGAGGTAAGACGGACGGGGATCGGCGGTTCGTCATCCTCAGTGCCAGCCTGGAACTCGGAGATGGCCCGAACAACTTTGTCGACTGGATATTGTTCCTCCCCATAGCCCTTGCGTGCCCCCATGTAGAGACGAACCTCGAATGCTTTTGCTCTCTTGAGCACCTTCATGTTTCAGCCCTCGTATCGTCTGCGATTCTCAATGACGGCGGCAAGTGGTCACGGGTGTCCATTGTTCCAAAGTGATCTCGACGTGTCCAGTGAACAGGAGCATTGCACCGGATGATGCCGTACATTACGCTGATATTCTTGCCGCAAGGTCGGTGAGGCGGGCATCCGCCTTCCTATCCCATCACATCCTTTGGAGCGAACCATCGTGGAAATCAACAGGCGTACCCTACTGGTGGGCGGTGCAGGTTTGGCGGCTTTGCCGTGTCTGGCAGGTGCGGTCATGGCCGAGGGAGTCGCAAAGTCCGAGATGCCCAAACAAGGGATCATCCTGACGGCCATGGTGAAGGCCAAGCCAGGGCAGGAGGAGGCGGTGAAAGAGGTGCTTCTGGAGTTGGTCGAGCCGACTCGAAAGGAGCCGGGCTGCCTGGGCTACAATCTACACCAGTCGAAGTCGGACAAGGCGCAGTTCATGTTCTACGAGCAGTGGGCGAGCAAGGAAGCAATCGATGCCCACGGCAAGATGCCCTACATGAAGGCCCTGGGAGGCAAACTGAAGGACAAGACGGAGAAGAGCGGGGGCGGGGTCGTCTTCTACGAGTTGCTGAAATGAACGGTGCGGGGACGCCGCCAAACTGCTGAAGATCGGCGGTAGGTCGCATGGCTACTCACCGAACCAGATCGACGTGAGGACGGTAGTCTGCGCCGGAGTGAGGGAGATTCCGTGGTCCTTCATCACCTTTCTGACGGCCTTGGCCGCCGCCAGCGAGACCGTCCCCTCCAATTCGGCACGGATTTTGGCGGACTTGTCCACCAGCCTGAGAGCTTTGTCCTGCTCGGGGTCAGCCGAACCTCGATCTGGTCCCGATAGTCCTGATACAGGGTCAAGGCGTCCACCGACCTGCTGGCGATGGCAAGCATATCCGGTTGCCAGCAGGCATGGACGATGCGAAGATCAGCACGTTCCAAAGCCAAAGGCAGCGGGCGGCAAAAACCCAGGATTCTCTGCGTGTCGCCCTCATCGGCCAACCTCTGCGGTGTGATCGGACCTCCCTTGGCTAACGCCTCGGGTTCCCCGAAAAACCAGTGGTTACCGTGCTTCCTTTCGTTCCGCACGATATTCAGTTCGTGGTTGCCCATGAGGCACTGGGCGTTTCCGGCCTTGACGCAGCCAGCCACAAGTTCAACCACGGCGGGACTATCCGGCCCACGGTCGATCAAGTCACCCAAGAACACCAACCGCTGCCCATCGGGATGAACGCCGTTATCCCCATAGCCGAGGTGGTTCAGCAAATTACGGAGGGCGTCGATCTCGCCGTGGATGTCACCCACAATGTCGAGCGGGCCATCGAAAAGCGATTGA
>JACTVF010000317.1 GCA_019695435.1 Methanoregulaceae archaeon
TTAGTCTGTAGAAAAGCGTTTTCGGGTGTCCTTGTTGCCCCCTTCTTTGCGCCACCAGTCCCCCGAGGGGGACGGGGCGCTATTAGCGATGGCACCAGAACAGGTAATACAGCACTATCGCAGGGGGGATGCCCGAGCGGCGGGGGCGGAGCCCCCGAGAGCGGATTTATCATGTTTTTGAATCTTTTAACTTCAATTGATTGAGTATTGGATTTTCCCATTATCTTTCTGGGGGCTGATGTTTTACAATTACCATAATTTATTAAAAAATGATACACCATTTTCGGAAACATCGATATCAAACCGGGCTCTATGGCAAGGACTTCCCGTATCAGAGTGAGTGATGCCGGTCATCCCGGGGCACCCCACGTGCGATAGCGTCTCACAAATGTTTTGGAGTAATGACAAATGAGCTGGGATGTTCTCCCGTGCCAGGGCCGGGAAAATTATGACTGACGGGGATCAACGGATCATTCATTGCAAAAATTGCAAACATAGTGATACTTTTTAAGTATCCAGAAAAGTTTTTTATCGGGATTATGATTGAAACAATCGTTGCTGCTATCGCAGCCATCTCCTTTTTAGCACTGGCCGGACCTGGCAGAGGGCTTTGTGCCGAATCTCCGGAAAATCTCTGCGAAAACTATGACCTCACTCGTTATCGCGTATACACCCGGTACGTCCACGTCACGGTTCTGGATCTTCGGCGACCAGCCCGTCTTCGAAGACAGGTCACCCCGCCGTATTTATAATGCGGTAACGATAATAGTCCCATCAGGGACATGAGGGAAGTGCTGATGTAAATGAAAAAAGGAATGAAAAATAACAAGACTGCCGCAATCGCAGGAACAGCAGAGATCGAAAAAATCCCCTCCGGGATCAAGGGCTTTGACGATATAACACGGGGCGGACTTCCCAAGGGCCGTCCCTCGCTTGTCAGCGGCGGGCCGGGGTGCGGGAAAACACTTTTCGCCATGGAGTTCATTGTCCGGGGGATCACCGATTACGGCGAACCCGGCGTCTTTGTCGCGTTCGAAGAGAAGATCGACGACCTGAAGATGAATTTCCGGTCGATGGGATTCGATCTTGACGACCTTGTCCGCAAAAAGAAACTGGTCCTCGACCACATCACGATAGACCGCACCGAGATCGAGGAGACCGGCGAGTACGATCTTGAAGGTCTGTTCATCAGGCTCGGCGCACTCATCGATGAGGTCGGCGCAAAACGTGTCGCTATCGACACGCTGGAGGCCCTCTTCTCAGGCTTTGCGAACGAGGCGATCCTCAGGTCGGAGCTGCGCCGGCTCTTCCTCTGGCTCAAGGACCGTGGCGTGACCGCCATCGTTACCGGCGAACGCGGGGACATGACGATCACCAAGTACGGCCTTGAAGAATATGTGGCGGACTGCGTCATAACCCTCGACCACCGGGTCACGAACCAGATCGCGACCCGGCGCCTGCACATCGTCAAGTACCGGGGCAGCATCCATGGTACGGACGAGTACCCGTTCCTGATCAGTGAAGACGGCATCTCCGTTCTCCCTATCACCTCGATGTCTCTCACCCACAAGGCATCGGAGGAGCGGATCTCTGCCGGTATCCCCCGGCTCGACACGATGCTCGGGGGCAAAGGGTTCTACCGCGGGTCGTCCATCCTTGTCTCCGGGCAGGCGGGGACCGGCAAGACCAGTCTCGCTGCAAAGTTTATCGATGCTGCGTGCAGGAGAAACGAGAAGTGCCTCTTTTTTATTTCCGAGGAGTCCGAGAGCCAGATCATGCGGAATATGAAGTCCATCGGGATAAACCTCGAACCGTGGGTCAAAGCCGGTTTTTTAAAGTTCCACGCGGTCCGGCCGACGGCGTACAGCCTCGAGATGCACCTCTCGGTGATGCTGAAACTCATCGGGGAGTTCAAGCCACGGGTCGTGGCAGTCGATCCCATCTCCAACCTCTACCCCATCGGTGACGACATCCAGGTCCGCTCGATGCTGATGCGCCTCATCGACGTTGCCAAGTCCCTCCAGATATCCGGGTTCTTCACCAGCCTCTCGAATGACGTGGATACCGGGACCTATGGGTTCGAGCCGACCGAGATGCACGTATCTTCCTTAATGGACGCATGGCTCATCCTCAAGAACGTCGAGGGGAACGGGGAGCGGAACCGTGCGTTCTCTATCATCAAGGTGCGGGGGATGGCGCACTCGAACCAGCTCCGCGAATTCGTCCTGTCTGATAAAGGCATCCAGCTTCTTGACGTGTACAAAGGGAGCGAAGGCGTCCTCTTCGGTTCCGCCCGGATGGCACAGGAGGGCAGCGAGAGCGCCGACAGGCTCCGCAAGAACGAGGAGATCGAACGCAAGAAGCGCGAGCTCGACAGCAGGCGGAAACTCATGGAGAACGATATCGCGCTGCTCAGGGAGCGGTTCGAACGCGAGGAGGAGGAGATGAAGATCCTCATCGGGCAGGACATCTCCCGCGAGAAAGCGGCAGCGAAGACCAAAACGGGGATCGCTATCCAGCGGCAGGTCGACCGGTGATCCGGATCGCACCGTAAGACGAGGTGAAATTGTGCCAACTACATCGAATACAAAACGGAAGGAGAAAAAAAAGGAAAACGAAGAGCCAGTGGACGGATCATGGATCCTGCGGCTGTACGTTGCAGGGCAGACCCCGAATTCTTTGACCGCTTTTGAAAATCTCAAGAAGATCTGCGAGAATTATCTCGAAAGCAAGTACACGATCGAGGTCATCGACCTCATGAAACACCCGCAGCTCGCAAAGGACCACCAGATCATCGCCGTCCCCACCCTGATCCGGAATCTCCCGACCCCGGTCAAGAAGATCATCGGGAACCTTTCCAACACCGAAAAAGTCCTTGTGGGCCTGGACCTCCGGAAGGTGACGTGAGATGAAGGCTGCAGCAAAGAAGAAGGAACAAGGCGATGTGACCGCCGAGTACGATGCGGCACTTCTGAAGCGGAAGACCGATCACTACGTACTCCGGCTTTATATCGCCGGCAACAACCCCCGGTCGCAGACCGCGGTCGAGAGCGTGAAGAAGATCTGCGAGGAGTACCTGAACGGGAGGTACGAACTCGAAGTGATCGATATCTACCTGGACCGGACCAAGAACCCGGTCGACCTCGTGCTCGCTGTGCCGACCCTGATAAAAAAGCTGCCTCTCCCCCTGCGGCGGATCATCGGTGACATGACCCGCAAAGAGAGAGTGCTTGTCGGTCTCGACCTCGTCTCCCGATCGTAACAGGCCCTGCATGAAAAAAACCCTGCCGGAGGATATGCATGAAACGGGAATACGCTGACCTTAAAAAAGAAGCCGGGGAACTGCGCGAGAAGGTCCGCGAGCTCGAGGAGACGCTCGATGCCATCCGGTCCGGCGAAGTGGACGCCATCGTTATCTCGAAAGGCGACGTCCAGCAGGTCTACACGCTGGAGGGAACCGATCACCCGTACCAGGCACTTATCGAGAATATCCGGGAAGGGGCGCTCACCCTCTCCCGGACCGGGATGATCCTGTACGCCAACTCGCAGTTTGCAGCAATGGTGCAGCTGCCCCC
>JACTVF010000318.1 GCA_019695435.1 Methanoregulaceae archaeon
CGGCGGGACGCTGATCGCCGGCCTCGTCCGGGCCCGGCTCGTTGACGAAATGTACACCTATATCGGGAGTATCGTTATCGGTGGGAAGGATGCGCCGACACTTGCAGACGGCCCGGGCTGGATAAAGGAAGCTGAGTTTGCCCGGCTCGTGCTTGCAGATGTTACCCGGATGGATGACGGCATCCTCCTTCACTGGACCGTAAAACCGCAGTAATCCCCGGCCAAGAGCATGGTTTTCTCTCTAGAGAAATTATTGAGACCGTGGATTAACGCTTCTTTAGGGCTACGGCATTTTATGCCTCCGCCCCCGCCACTGGGGCATCCCCCCATTGCGATGATGCTGTATTACCCGTACACAGATTTGCTCCTGTATAGGTAATACCGAGAGCATCGCATACGCCCCCGCCCCCTTTTGGGGCAGGGCTGGCGTAAGGGGGGCGGCATAATTACAGAAGGGATTTATCAGAGGGCACTTTTTCCCGGCACTTTTTCCCTCAACTGAGGGTGTATTTGATGTCCGATGCCAAGACTCATCAGCCTGTATTTAAAAATAATCCTCCACGTATATCGCGATCATCGTTCTTGCCGCCGTCTTTTGCCTCATCGCCGTGCGGCAGGTAGGAAGGTTTACCTGGAGGATCTGGCAGGTCATGCTCGGGGGAGCCGCAGCCGTCCTCCTCCTCGGCCAGATTGCGCCAGCCGATGCTTTTTCCGCGATAAACATCGATGTGATGGTCTTTTTGTTCGGGATGTTTGTCGTTGGGGAGGCGCTCTCCCGGAGCGGGTACCTCGATCTGCTCTCATCCCGGTTCTTCCGGCACGCGAAATCCCCGGGCCAGCTTCTCGCCCTTGTGATCTTCGGCTTCGGGGTACTCTCGGCGCTCCTGATGAACGACACGCTTGCGATCATCGGGACGCCGCTCGTGCTCGGCCTTGCCGCACAATCACGGCTCCAGAAAAAGATGCTGCTCTTTGCCCTCGCGTTTGCAATCACGACCGGCAGCGTGGCAAGCCCGATCGGGAACCCCCAGAACCTGCTCGTCGCGGTCAACAGCGGATTGATCGCACCGTTTGTCACGTTTGCCGTCTGGCTGCTCATCCCGACCATCGTGAGCCTCGCCGCCGCGTGGCTGGTGCTCCGGCTGTATTACCGCAGGGAGTTCTCCCCGTCCGTACCCGCCGCCTCTTTCGAGCATTCGCCCACGACCACTCCCGACCCGGCGCTCACCCGGATCGTCAAATGCTCGCTTTCGATCCTGATCGGCCTTGCCCTCGCAAACATTGCCGCGTCGGTCGTCACCGGCGCCATCGTCATCCCCCTGCCGCTGATCGGCCTTGCCTCCGCCCTCCCCATTCTTGTCTTCTCGACTCAGAGGGTCGCGGTGCTCAAGGCGATCGACTGGTGCACGCTCATCTTCTTTGCCGCGATGTTCGTCCTGATGGCCGCCGTCTGGCAGACCGGTTTTTTCCAGTCGCTCGCCGGTGTCGCGGGAGTGACCTCCGTCCCCGCGATCCTCGCAACGAGCGTCGTCATCAGCCAGTTCATCTCGAACGTGCCCTTTGTCGCGCTCTTCCAGCCGCTCATCCTGCAGGCCGGGGGAACGACCGCCCGGCTCATGGCGCTTGCCGCCGGGAGCACGATTGCCGGCAATCTTACGATCCTTGGCGCAGCGAGTAACGTGATCATCATCCAGCAGGCCGAGGCGAGAGGAGAGACGCTGACGTTCTGGGAGTTTGCGAAGATCGGGGTGCCGCTTACGTTGATACAGATTGGGATTTATGCGGTGTGGTTGGGGGTGGTGTGAAGGAGGGGGGCGATCAGTTCAGGATTATGAGGGATTTCTAACACTATAATTTTGTATTTTTTAGTAATTTTTCTAATACAGAATTATGGTCGGTGCACTCTACATTAATATTCGAGACGTTATTTCTTTAAATCCACTTAACTCTATTAGTATCCTCAACGTAAAAACGGATATTTAACTCATCAAAATAATAAGTCTCAAATAGGTCACACATTAAATGGAAATCACAGGAAATGAGTTGTGAGTTCATGGCAGATGATAATTTACCTTTGGAAATAAGGGCAGGATTGAATCCTTCAGCAGATGTTTTGGAAAAAATTGCAATTTTTTTTAAACATTTTAATCCCATAGAAAAAGAAAATGGTCTCAAATATTTACTTTTGCTCGATAAACGAAGCAACGCATTTTACATAAATTGCCATATCTACTCAAACACACTCGTGTCAAATGCAGATCTAGATGCTGTAATTGATCCACAAGAAAGCGAAGATTACAAATTAAATCGCGATCTCTATACGGACAATTATGCTTACAAGTTGATGGAGGATGACGCAAAAAGAGAGAGAAGTTTTGAAGATTTGGTAGTCGAATTTGATATACAATATAGACCCGAAACACCTTTGAAAGTGTTTGGTGGTCAACATAGAATAAAGGCAATTTCAGCAGCACTTCATGAAGGGGTAATTTCGGTTCACGGAGTTAGAATTTATTTTGGTTTATCAATAGATCAACGGGTTAATCTTGCCATTGTTAATAATACCTCAATCGCAGTATCTAATGATTTATTAGACCGAATGCAAGAAGATCTCATAGGTACTCAATTAAGAAATTGGTGCCAAAACGTTGGATTACTCTCAGAAGGACAAAATTTTGTTGATAAAAGAAGCCCTGAAGGAATTCCAACCGTAAGAATTGCAAGAACACTTATTGTTAACTATTATCTCGGAAAAGAATCTTCTGATGATGGCATTCATGAGCCCATAGTATGTTTATCCGGTCCAAAAATGGATGAAAATTATCGGGCGGTTCGTGAAAAAATCGATTGGAATGATCCTAATTTAAAAAGAATGGGTGAAGAATTTGCAAAATTGCACCATTTACAGAGAGACCGTGTTTTACATAGAACCCGTGACAAATATATTGAGTTTGCAAATAAGGTATTACATCCCTCAATTACAGCAGCTTGGGCATATGCTGCAGGCATCTATCAAAAAAATCCCCCAATCTTAGAAAAACATTACGCTCTTGCAAATACAGGAGATAGTGGAGATCCACTCAATGCAAAAGCTCTTCAAGAGGCACGTTTAAAAGGGGTTGATTCGGACTCTTATCGAGGTCTAGGATCTCGTATTAGTGGAGGAGAACTCGGAAGGGCACTTGAATTATTTATAATTCAAGCGACAAAAGCATCAGAAAGGGGCATTAATATCAAATTAGCTAATGCAGCAATAAAATCGTTTGAAGCAAAGAAGGCAAAACATGCAGCGGATGAAGCATTAAATGGAATATAAAAATGTTTGAAGAATATCTTGAAGACGCATATTTTTTTGCATCACTCGCGTCTCAAAATAAAACAGATGAAAAGGTGGCTAAAAGGTATTACCGTGTTTCTGTTTTTTGCATTATGAGTGCCGTTGTGATATCCCGAATTAATTTTACACATATAACCATTTCTGTGCATAAGACAGGATCCTCTCCGGAGGCAGACGGTACCAGAAGGCGTTACAGGGTTCATCGTAATTGAGGCTCATGTGAG
>JACTVF010000319.1 GCA_019695435.1 Methanoregulaceae archaeon
TTAATTGTCCGTTCCATGGCACTTTACCGGTGCGCGGCCAGGTGATCACCGGTAAAGTCGTGAGCGACAAGATGATGGGAACGGTCGTAGTTGCCCGGGATTACCTGCACTACGTCCGGAAGTACAACCGGTACGAGAAGCGCATCTCCAAGCTTCATGCCCACAACCCGCCCTGCATCCAGGCAAAGGTGGGGGATCTCGTGAAGATTGCTGAGTGCAGGCCGTTGTCGAAGAGCACGACGTATGTCGTTGTCGAGGTGCAGCAGCCATGAAGGCAAAGCAGTCCAAGATCCCACGGGCTCTTGCGACGGGAACGAGGCTTGCATGCGCCGATAATACCGGTGCCAGGACAGTGCAGATCATATCTGTCTTCGGCTACCATGGTGTAAGGCGCCGCCAGCCCAAACTGGGCCTGGGGGATCTCTGCACGGCGAGCGTCCAGAAGGGTACCCCGGACATGCGCAAAAAGCTCGTGCGGGCGGTAATCATCCGCCAGAAAAAGGAGATGCGCCGCCCCAATGGCATCCGCGTCTCCTTTGACGACAACGCTGTTGTCGTTGTGGATGAGAAGAATGAGCCAAAAGGAACCGAGATCAAGGGACCGGTCGCCCGAGAAGTGGCAGAGCGGTACCCAAAGCTCGGCTCCATGGCGACAATCATTGTGTGAGGTGGTTGACATGGTCAGAATTGAAAGTTCACAACCACGCAAACAGAGAAAGGCGCGGTATGACGCACCTTCGCACATGAAGTCCAAGTTCCTCAACGCACCGCTCTCGGCAGCACTCAAAGAACAATATGCGAAAAAGACGATGCGCGTTATCAAGGGCGATACGGTCAAGGTAACCCGCGGCGACCATGTCGGCGAGGAGGGACTTGTTGACGGTATCGACACCCGTAACGTGAAGATCATCGTCCACGGCGTCTCATCTACCAAGGTTGACGGTACTGAAGTTCCGCGCCCCATCGATGCATCCAAGGTGGAGATCACCAAGCTCAAGCTCGATGACAAGCGCCGCGTTGAAAAACTCGGGGAGAAGGAATAATGTCAGATCATCTGAAAAGGCTCAACGCGCCCGACTCGTGGCACATCACCAAAAAGACCACGAAGTTTGTCGCAAAGACGGCGCCCGGCCCGCACAATGCAAATGCCATGCCAGTCGCCGTCTGGCTCCGGGACCAGCAGGGTCTTGCCCGCACCATGAAGGAAGTCAAGCAGATCCTCAAGCAGAAGGATGTCTTCATCAACGGAAGGCCCTGCCGGGATCCCAAGATGGGCATCGGTATCTTCGATGTCATTGCTCTCCCCCGTATCGGTAAATACTACCGTGTGCTCCGGGATCTCAAAGGCCGGCATAAAACCGTTGAGATTGATGCAGAGGCAGCCCAGAAGAGGCTCTGTAAGATCCAGAACAAGACAACCCTCACCGGAGGCAAAGTCCAGTTAAACCTCCGGTACGGGGCAAACATCCTCGCAGATAACTCCTACAAGTCAAACGATTCCCTGGTTATCTCCCTCAAACCCGAAGACCGGTTCAAGATCCTTGAACACTACCCGTTTGCTACCGGCAACATGGCGACGATCATCGGCGGCCGGCACTCCGGCAAGGTGGCGAGAGTCGTCGAGATCATCAAGACTCCGGGCAGTGTCCCCAACAAGGTTATCCTCGAGGACGAGAAGACCAAGGAGCGGTTCGACACGGTCGCGCCCTATGTCTACATGATCGGAAAAGAGACCGTCTCAACAGCAAGCTGGGGGCTTGACCAGTGACCGCAATGCGAGATATCCACATCGATAAGGTCGTCGTCCATATGGGCGTTGGCGAGAGTGGTGAAAAACTTGTCAAGGCCGAGAATATCATGAAGACGATCACCAAGCAGACCCCGATCCGCAGCGTTGCAAAAATGACGCAGCCGGCGTTTAATATCAGGAAAGGCGCCCCGATCGGGTGCAAGGTCACGCTCCGGGGAAAACCGGCACAGGACTTTATCAACACTGCCTTAACCATCGTGAACAAGACGATCTTTGAGAGCCAGTTTGATAAGAGCGGGAACTTCTCGTTTGGCGTTGAAGAGCACACGGATTTCCCCGGGATGTCCTACGATCCACAGATCGGGATTTTCGGGATGGACGTTAATGTCGTGCTCGAGAGGAATGGCATCAGGATCACCCGCCGGAGAATGCAGCAGAAAAAGCTTCCCGAAAAGCAGCGCGTGAAAAAGGAGGATGCAATTGCGTTCCTCAAGAAAGAATACTCGGTGGAGGTGCGCTGATGGGTGGCGAAAGGAAGAAGATCTACGGTCGCGGTGCAAACGAGTGCAAGATGTGCGGGCGCAAGCAGGGGCTTGTCCGCCGCTACCACATCATGTTCTGCCGGCAGTGCTTCCGTGAATGGGCACAGAAAATGGGCTTTAAGAAGATGAACTGAGGAGTGACTGCACCATGACACGATTAAATACCATTGCAGACGGGATGAGTGCGTTAAAGAACGCAGGTGACACCGGCAAGTCCGAGTGCATCATCGAACCCGCAAGCAAGCTCCTCGGCGCAATGCTGCGCATCATGCAGGACGCCGGTTACATCGCCGGTTTCGAGTTTATTGAAGATGGCCGCGGCGGCCAGCTCAAGGTGCATCTCACCGGCAAGATCAACAAATGCGGGGCAATCTCTCCGCGTTTCTCGGTCCAGCTGGATGAGATGGAATACTGGGAGAAGCAGTACCTGCCCGGCAAGAACTTCGGGCTCATGATCCTTTCCACCTCACATGGCGTTATGTCGCATGTGCAGGCACGCAAGGAAGGTATCGGCGGCGAGCTGCTCGGGTATCTCTACTAGAGGGTGCGAATCATGGCAAGCGTAAGAAAAGTCAGAATTCCCGAAGGTGTCAAAGTAACGCTTGAGGGAACGCAGCTTCTGGTGACAGGACCCAAGGGCCAGCTGGTACGCAACGTCCGGTTCCCGCAGGTGACGGTAACCAGCGACGGCAAGGAGATTGTCATCGCAACTGAATCCAACCGCAAGGAGATCACCGCGATGGTCGGGACGTTTGAGGCGCATGCAAAGAATATGTGCCGGGGCGTCACGGAGGGATTCGAGTACCGTATGAAAGTCGTTTACAGCCACTTCCCGATCCAGCTCAAACTGCAGGGAAAGCGACTTGAGATTGCTAATTTTCTGGGTGAGAAGAAAGCCCGGTACGCCGACATTGCAGATGGTGTCATCGCAAAGGTGGCAAACGATGAGGTTGTGTTGACCGGCATCGACCGTGAACTGGTTGGAACTACTGCGGCAAATATCGAGCACGCAACCCATATCCGTTACCGGGACCCCCGGGTCTTCCAGGATGGCATATACATGGTACAGAGGGGCTGAACTGAGCAATGACAACTGAAACCAAGCGACTGATCCGTGTGCGCACAGAGAAGGGTGCCGTCTTCAAGCGCGACGGGTTTGGCAAGAAGAGACAGCTCTCCGATTCATGGAGAAAGCCCCGCGGACAGCACAACAAACAGCGGGAGCAGAGAAAGGCGAAGGGCAA
>JACTVF010000320.1 GCA_019695435.1 Methanoregulaceae archaeon
TACGTCAGAAGGACCCAAGGTAATAGAGTTCAACGCCAGGTTCGGGGATCCCGAGGCCATGAATGTGCTCACGCTTCTCTCCTCCGATCTCTGTGATGCGGTCATCGGGATCACAGAAGGTTCGCTCTCGGCATCGAAAGTCACCTTTGAGCACGCGGCAACGGTCTGTAAGTACCTTGTGCCCGAGGGCTATCCGGCTGCCCCAAAGGTCGGAAGACCACTTAATCTGGGGAAGACCGGCGATGCGATCCTCTATTATGCAAACGTAGAAGAGCGGGACGGCAGGCTCTTTACGCTCACGTCCCGGACGCTCGCATTTGTGGGGAAGGCGGATACCCTTGCCACGGCAGAACGCATCGCGGAGCAGGCGGCTTCGGCCGTACAGGGGAGCGTCCACCACCGCCGCGATATCGGGACACAGGCGCTGCTCGACCGGCGGATTGCCCATATGAAGGAGCTGCAATGAAGAAAGATTTCCTTTCAATTTTGGATATCACCAAAACGGAACTCGACGAGATCATTTCCGGCGCAGAGCGCCTCAAGCGCCAGAAGCGGGCGGGAGTACCCCACGAACTGCTGCGGGGCATGTCCCTTGCAATGATCTTCGAGAAGTCCTCCACCCGGACGCATATCTCGTTCGAAGTAGGCATGCATGAACTTGGCGGCCATGCGCTCTTCTTAAACGCAAAGGATCTTCAGATAGGGAGGGGTGAGGAGATCCGTGATACTGCACGGGTCGCATCACGTTACGTATCTGCCGTGATGATCCGCGCCTACCGGCACAGCACGGTCGAGGAACTGGCGGAAAACGCCACGATCCCGGTTATCAACGGGCTCTCCGACCGCGAGCACCCCTGCCAGATTCTCGCCGATATCCTGACCATCAGGGAGCATTTCGGGGATGTCAGGGATCTCAGCGTCGCATGGGTTGGAGACGGAAATAATGTCTGTAATTCCCTTGTTCTCTCATCTGCCCTCACCGGCATGGTGGTCACTGTGGCAAGCCCGAAGGGATACGAGGTGGCACCGGAGTTGATAGAAAAGGCCCGGAGCCTTGGGGGCAAGGTAACTACGGCAAAAACTCCCGAGGCGGCCGTAAAGGACGCACACGTAATCGTCACCGACACGTGGATCTCGATGGGCGACGAGGCAGAGCGGGAAAAACGGCTAGCCGCCTTCCAAGGGTTCACGGTAGACGACCAGCTCCTCAGGCATGCCGCCCCGGATGCCCGGGTGCTCCACTGCCTGCCCGCCCACAGGGGCGAGGAGATTACCGGCGATGTGCTTGAGGGCCCCCAGAGCCTGGTGTGGGACGAAGCGGAGAACCGGCTCCACGCACAAAAAGCGCTGCTGGTAAAACTCCTTAAAAAATAAAACTACGATTCCGGGCTATCTGGATATACCGGGGATTATTCCCCGATAAACGCGCGGACTCTCTCGATCATATATTTCTCAACCTGTTCTGCAACCTCACGCCGGGCACGGAAAGCCAGGAGTTCCCGCTCATCGCCATCCATGTTAGCAAAACTGAGTTTCTGTTTGCGTTCTACGACTTCGACATCAAATTTTTTTGTGACATCAAAAATGACCGAACGCGGAACCCCCGGGGGGATAAGGACATCATAGAGCGGTTCTTCAGGACTCTGGTTTTCGCTTTTCTGCTCGTCATTTATCTCGTCAGACATAGTTGATACATCTCTACTTACCTATTTTGATCCGCCGGCTCATAATACAGGGCCCGCCCCGGACCCCTCCGATGGGATTTTTGGGCTTCCCAAGTGAGTTCATGCACCGCCCCATCAGGGACGCCCCACGGGCAAGGCCGTCATCCACAAAGACAAGGTGATCGTTGGGCTCGTCAAAGAGATTACGCTCAGTGATCCCCTCTAAAATGTATTCTGGTTTTCGTCCCGATATTGCCGCCCGCCCGGTAAATCCGATCGACGCGTTCCGCGGGACAATGTGCTCTTCTACGGCTACATCAATAAGCCGGAGCGCCATCTTCGCGCAGACCCGGTCGACCACTTCGTTGAGAACGGACAGGTTGTAGTTTTTGTGGATCTCGGCACCGATCTCAAGGAGCTTGTCGAGGTCGCTGCTGTTAACTCCGCAGTCACACCCAATCATGGCGATATGGGATTCCTTCGCAAGTTTTGCGTTGACCGGCACCCGCCCGAACCGGTTCCGGTCCGGCGGCACGACCCTGATATCGATATACTCATGGCACCGGTTAATGTAATCGTCTACGATCCTGCGGTTGCCACCCGAGAAGAACCCCCCGCTTACACTGTTCTCGCCGAAGATATCGAGAGCGGTGCCGGTCCGTTCCTGGACAAGACCGGTTCCCCGGACAATTGCATCGGGAATTGCCCCGGCAAGGCCGCAGAAGTTCCCGATGGTCTTTGCAAACGGATTAGGATCATCAGGGCTGACATCGCTGGTGATCCGCCCGTCAAGCGTCGTCCCGAAATCTACGGAGACACAGGGATTCCGGAAATCGACCGGTGTCCACTTTGCCCCTTCCTTGATCCCGGCCATCGCGAGCTCTCCTTCCATCTCATTTGCAACCATCTCGACTCCGGTCGAGCCCACCGGCGGAATCACACCGGCAACGGCACCAATAAAAACGACCTTGTCGGCAAAACTGAACGGCTGGAGTTTTGCCGACTGGTTGGCCTTTGTCATGGGCGGCGTCATCTTCCTTGGCGGGACACCGGCGATCAGGCAGCCGTTTGCAAGAGCGATGACGAAATCCCCGATCTGATCCGGGGATTCCATCTCGGCCACCACGCCGGTGCTGCGGACAACGAAGTCGAGATCAGTCAGGATGTCAAGACGTGCCTCCTTGTGGCACTGGATCAACGTGTCCCGCACCAGTTCGGTCACCGCCTGGCGCGAGAGTTTTGTCCCGTCAAGCGTTTCACCGAAGATCTCCTCGTCGGGCTTTGGCGGCCGGATGTCCCGGCTCATGCTCACGGTCTTGTTGATCACATACGATTTGCCGGTTTCCAGGCTCACTCCGGTAAGGATGCACTTAGTGGTTGTGTTACCCATCTCTACAGATGCCACGATAAAATAGGGCTTGTTCTTGTATTCCGGGATCTGCATTCCCGCACCGTGCGCGATCGAAGGGGGAGGGGGACTTTCAACAATATGGGGTCGTGGCTTTACCCAGCGGCTGAAAAAACTGGCGCACATACTCTAACGATCCGGTTGTTACGGGATATAAGTTTCTTTTTTCGCGTATGAAAAAACGGGGTAAAACCTGAATGCAGCCCGGGTAATGATTACAATAAAAGAGGAAAAATAACCGGTCCCAAAAAAATTTAGGTGATTATCAACAATCAGCCCCCAATATGGTGAAAAATGTATATTTTTAGTCTGTAGAAAAGCGTTTTCGGGTGTCCTTGTTACCCCCCTTCTTTGCGCCACCAGTCCCCCGAGGGGGACGGGGCGCTATTAGCGATGGCACCAGAACAGGTAATACAGCACTATCGCAAGGGGGGATGCCCGAGCGGCGGGGGCGGAGCCCCCGA
>JACTVF010000321.1 GCA_019695435.1 Methanoregulaceae archaeon
TCTGTGATCGGCTCGGCCGCAAACCCGATCACGATCAATGCTGGCGAGCGTGACGTGTATACCTTTCCCAGTGGAGTGAAGTTCAACTCTGGAATCAAGGCGGCGGCTTCAAACGTGGCTGTGTCTTACTATTTGCTTGGGATTCAATGAAACGTCTCTTCATCTTCGGCCTGATCTTGTTGGCGGTGCTGGTGCTTACGGCGCAACAGTACGTTACTTCTCTGTCAGTCGTGGCCGATTTATTTCTCGTAGAAACCGGCGCTCCGGCTGGTGGCTTATCGAACTATGGCGTGCTTTCGGAATCTTCCGACGATCACTTGCTGCACTACAACCCGAACAATGGCGGCGTGCAGAATGTTCCCATCGTTACTCGCCTTACGGCGAATGCGACGGGCGTCACCGGCACAACGTGCGGGAGCATCACGGGTCTGTCAATCTCGGTTGCTGCGAGTCGTAACTACTCGCTTAATTGCCGCATCCTCTATGAGGCAAGCACCACCTCGGATGGGCTGAAGTTCTGCATGACGAATCCCGCATCTCCTGGTAGCGTGAACGTGGATGCGGAGATTTACGGCAACAATGGCGCGGTGACTCCGACCGAGGGGCAAATCACCGCCAGTGGTGGATCGGCAAGCTGACCGGCCACAACTGCGGCCACCACGCAATATGTGGCACTGGTGCACGGTGATCTGCAGAACGGCACGACTGCTGGCACCTGGCAGGTGCAGGGCGCGAGCATCTCAACCGGCACCATGACTATGATGCGCGGCACAGTCTGCACCTGGAACTAAAGATGCATGAATTCCGTAAACCAGTTTCGCAGATCACAGATCGCGCAAAGCGCTATCGTGCGCTGCGTGTGCTCAATTCTCTTAAACGAGAGAAACGCTGCTTTCGCTGCGGTTCGCGACGCTTTCTGGTGCCGGATCACAAAGACGGCGACGAATCCAACAGCGAGCCTTCTAACCTTCGATGGGCGTGCAAGTCGTGCAACACGATCTTGGGTAAGCGTATGGCAAAGGCAGGTAAGGGCGTGAGGACGCGGCAATTCAACCCGGGTGCATCGCGACGGCGCAATTACTTCGAAGAGCGAATCGCTCAAGGCTCTCGCGTTGCTGTGATTTCGGCGAATGAGCCAAGCGGACCGTTTTTCACTCGCGTCTATGTTGGCGGTGGAACGATCGCCACACTCACTGTCAAAAAAGCCAAGACAATTGAAGGCGCCCGAAAACAAGCGCACGAGATGTTGTCGCACTATGGGCACAACCCCGGTGCCGTCAACCTGGCACAGTATGTACAAGCGGCCATGGATCACGTCCGCGGCTCGCACGATGCGGGCGGCAAGGTGCTGCACGAAACGCCAAAGGCCATCCGGCGAGAATTTGCGCGCGAGATCTGGTTTCGGCGCGGCTACCGCGGCAACCCACCGGCCGACATCATGCCGGAATTCTGGGCTGGCAAGCTGAAAGACTTGCACGGGCGACCGGTCACCGACCTGGGACAAGCGAAAGCGATTCTGCTTTCGGAGTTGCGAGCCATGGGCAGGATTCCTCCGCGGCAAAACCCACGATTGCAATACTACGGAGTTGTGCGGGATGGCGACCGTTACGCCGAAGTGCTCGTGACGCGGGAGGGTGGGCGCCAGGTCAGCCAAATTTCTACGGGCAAAACCTGGAAGTCCTGGAAAGAGGCGAAGCGAGCGATTGCTGATAAAAACCGCCGGTCCGTCTCTTTTCAAAATCCGCGCAAACGTGCCGAAGGCGAGCTCGAGGTGCTCGACAAGTCGCCGCATACCGATGTCGAGTATGAGCCGCATTCGAAGCATCTGCCGGACAAGTGCGCGAACTGCGCTCACTTCATCGCGGCAACGCCTCCGCGCTGCCAGACGGTGAAGAGTCCAATTTCGCCTGCGGCCTGGTGTGAGCGCTATGACCCCAGCGGCAAGAATCCGCACATGCGCGTCGTGCTGGATCCGGGGATCAAAAAGTATCTCGCGACCATGTACGACGAAAAACTTGGCAACCTCTATGCCACAGGCTTCACGAAGAAACAAGCGGCGACGAATCTTCACGCGGAATGGTTGCGAGCGCGCAAAAAAGGATCGTGGCGCAACCCGCGGCGCAACTCTGTGGCAACCGAGATCCTTGAGCAACTCGGTGGACGGCGATTCTCCGTGATGACCGGCGCAAAGAATTTCGTGAGCTCGGGCAACTCGCTTACTTTCCGATTGCCGAGCAACTTTGCGCGCAACGGCATCAATGCGGTCCGCATCACGCTCGAAGCGAGCGACACGTACACCATGACCTTTATGCGGATCCGCGGCACAAACGTCGAGCAAGTCGCGGAGCGGCACGGCGTCTATAACGACAACCTGCGATCGGTGTTTACCAGTGTGACCGGACTCGAAACGAGCCTCGGAAGCATGGGCAATCCGGCTGGCCTGCTGGCCTATTACGCCATAACTCCCATGGGTGATGGGACGCCGCGCTACAAAGAGATTTGGGTCGACACGGTAGCGAAGACAAAAGCTGAGACTGGCAAACTCTATGCGCACAAGTCCGCTGCGACGCAAGCGATCGCGTCTAAGAATGCCCGTCTGGTGCGCAACCCTGGGCCAACTCGCTACTTTCCCTCGAAAGTAAAGACGCCATTTGATCGCGAACAATGGAAGATCGCGCGGCAGACGCTGCGCATGTCCGATGCGATGGTGCCAGTCGTAGGCGGCATGACAAAGGCAGAAGCCCGCCAGGTGATTGCTCGCTTCACTCCCACGCCGCGGACGCGCACGGGCAACCCTGGAATCGTGGAGGCTATCCGGCACGGCGATCGGGTGACTATTGTCGATCGCTTCGGGCAGCAACACACCGGGCGCGCGGTGATGCGCAGCTCGAGCGGCGGATGGGTGCTCAACATGGGTGGGCCCCACGGCACGCCAGGGCTCGCGGACCAAGAAAACATCGTGAAAGTGAAACAATCTTCGCGGCGCAACCCTGAGCTGATTCCGTACGCGATTGTGTTTCGGCGCGATGGCAAACTGCACACCTGGGAACGGTTTGCGCCTACGGCCGCGCTGGCGACATCGGGCGCACGCATGGCGCTCGCGGCGGAGTATCCGGACCGCAATTATTCGCTAATTTCGGTAAAGCCCGTTCCGGATCCGCGGCGCAATCCAAAGCGTAATCCGGAGACCTCGCCAGCTGATTCCTTGTACCGCAAATTCCACGGCCGCGGTCCAGACAAAATCTATGAGATGCAGGTCGCCGGCGTCGATCCTTACGGCGGCCATCCGGAACTGACGTCACTCGGCCCGCTGATTCGCTTCATCGTGGGCGAAGGCGTGGTGCTCGGCGGTCAGTACGGAGACGAGGTGCGGGAAGCGGAGTGGGTGCGCGAGATTGCCTTCGTGCCGTCAGTGAATCGGTGGCACGACTGGCTCGAGCGCACCGATCCGCCACTGGAGCAAGTGAAAGCGAAGCTCCGCGAGTACAAGGCGCTCGATCTGGCGGCGGTTCCAAACAC
>JACTVF010000322.1 GCA_019695435.1 Methanoregulaceae archaeon
TGCCCGCGTTGACCACGACGCCTATGCCGCTCCCGAACCACTGGTTGGCGAGGGTGCCTGGGACCAGGATGCCCGCGAGCATGGCAGGGAGGGCGGAGACGAAAGACCACATGAAGTTCCCGAAGGTGTAGATGCTCGAAAGGGCGTTGGCCGGTGCGTTCGTGTCGCCGGGGCAGTTGTATGGAATGTCCGTGACGGTGAGCTTGCATCCTTCAGCCAGCAGGACCGCGTCGGTAGAGCCGTTGCCGGTCACTGACGTGCTGTTCAGTTGGGTGGCGAACAGTCCGAGGCTGTTGATGAACGTGAAGGAGGCACCTATCAGAGTCACCCAGAGGACGATTCCCGCGGTGTTCATGGCCCTCCTCTTCCTGCCGAACTTCAAGTGATGGGCCTCCGGGCTCTGTTGGACAGCACACCCAGCGCACCCATGAAGAGGAAGATAGGCGCAAGGGCGACGGCGGCAGGAGGAAGCCAATGCAGGATCGAGAGGATACCCACCTCGCCTCCCATCACGAGCATCGCCATGTGGCCCATCCTGGCTCCCATAATCCCGACGGTCATTATCACGATGATGAGCGAGAAGATGAACTCGTAGGCGTTCGCCGGGGCGAAGAGGGCGTTGAGTCCCAGCACGGAGGTCGGGAGGACGAACCCGCTGCCAAGTTCACCGCCGTTTGGCAGGTTGGGGCAGCTTGCGGACGTGCCGACCGCGAACTGGCCGAAGTTCTCCATGCCGCTCGGGACCGTCAGCGTGTAGGCGACCTTGTACTCATTAGGGGTGCTCGAGTTGATGTTCCTCACCCCGTAGGTGCTGTTGGTGAAGTCATAGGAGACCGTGAACCCCGGGGCTCCCGAGACGTGCGAGGTATGCGAGGCCACTACCACGCCGCCCGGGTCCGACGAGTTGTACCTGTAGAGCTGGAAAACCTCTGTCGTCATGGTGCCGAGGGAGTCCTGTATCGTGGACGTTATGCCCCCCAGGCTGCAGTCCCAAGATGCCGAGTAGGAGAACTGCTGGAAGGGGCCTATGGTGATGGGCGAGGAGCCATTCTGGATGAGGACCTGAGGGGCCGAGTCGGTCGCGGTCAGGGTCAACGGAGAACTGAAGGTGTGAAGCCCTCCCGCGCTTATCAGCGTCAGGTTGTAGAGGCCCGGAACCATCGTCATCGCTATGGCAGACTGGGCGTCGAGGAGAGCTGAAGTTATGGTGAAGTTGCCTTGGGTGATGAAGCCCTCGGTCGTGCCCGTCGGGTAGAACCCGGTGAAGTCGTTGACCGTCAGCTGATAGGAGCATATCCGCGGACAGGCGGAAGGGATGTCGAGGTACATGGTCTCGGTGGGAGCTGTCCCCGTGTGCAGGAGGTTAGGCTGTGGGATTATCGTCCGCGTGTAAGGCACGGAACCACCCACATTGACGGTTATCAGAACGGCTCCGCTGAGACTTACGTTGAGGTCGGGGACCTGGAGGTTGTTCAGGAGGCAGACGTTAGGCGAAGCCTGTATCATGTCCCAGTGGGCGCAGTTCGTGGCGAGGTCGTAGTTTATCCTCAGGCTGGACCCTGAGTAGTCCGAGATGTTGAACAGCTGCTGCGGAGGGTAGTTCACGAGGAAGAGGTTAGCACCTGCGATTACCGCGTTGCCGCCCTTGATGACGAAGTTGTCGAAATAGATCAATGCCACGTCGGCAGGACCCCCTGAGACTGTGTTCAGCGTGATGACGATGGCGCACGAGGAACCGATGGTGGCTATGTTGCTGATACTCTCGGGCGTCCAAGTTGACGGGATCGAGTGCGTGTCCACAGTGGTCATCCCGCCCCCGCAGACGCTCACCTGAATGTCCGACGAGCTTCCCGCTCCAGGGTCGACTGCCTGAAGGTAGTTGAACGAGAAGTGAATCACCGAGTCCGTGGCATTCACTGAAAGCGTGATGGTTACAAAGTGCGCTGATGAAAAACAGCCCGCGACATTAGAGACGGCCAATCCGTAGACGTTGGGCTTAGACAGGGCAGTCCCCGGGACTGTGTCTACATGGGAGTTCCCGAAGCAAGCTGAGAACGTAGGCGTGGTCACAGAGGAAAGGTCGGAACTCTGCGTCCACGGCCCGGGGCTCGTCGCGCCGTTCGTGTAGGTGTCGAAACCGTCGCTGAAGTCCGCGAGGACGCTGGGCAGGAAGAGGAGCGAAAGGAAGACAGGGATGAGGAGCTTCCACGCCTTCGACCTTGCGCCCTTCATCTTAGATTACCTCTTCGCCAACTTCGTACATCTGGGCTTCTTCTGGCCTCAGCGTCAGCAAGATTCCCTCTATGCACGATTTTGCATCTTGGTTTATCTGATGTTCCCAGAACCGATAGACTCTCCATCCCTTGAAGGTTAAGCGCCTGGAAACTGCCTCGTCGGATTTGTGCCTAAGGATTTGGTGCTGCGACTGGTTTTTGAAGCAGCTAAGGCATCCGTGGAAATAGCAACCGTCCGCGAAGATGGCTATCTTTTGGTCTGATAGCACTATATCTGGACGGAAGAAGTGTTCGATGACTGGATTCGCGAGGAACTGGATTGCTTCCTTGTTAAGCTCCTCCTGTAGTCTGATTTCTATTGAAGTTGATTTCTCGCCCAGAGTATTCATTACTTTATGCCAGTGCTCGGTCTGAGTCCGTCCCAGCATCGGCGGGGCCTGTCTGGCTCTGGCCTGGGACATCTTCATTATTGAAAGATTATCGAATTTGGTGTGCCCCTTCGCCCACGACTTTACTATGCCCTTTGTTCCCTTGCTCCAAGCGGGAATGCCACGCCTTGATGCGTGAAGCCTCAGTTTCCGGGGGTCGTCTTGAGAAGCGTTTACGAGCCACGAATTGCGTCTGTTAATCGGAGCGGGTCTGCAAACATTCGAGCAATATTTGTTTGGATGGCTTTCGCTGACTTTGTTGACATAGAACAGCCTTCCGCAGAAACCACAGGTTCGCGGAATCCTCTTCGTTCGATGGTGCTGGAATCCAAACTTCAATGGCCTGAGCATCTTAGATCACTTCTTCTCCGCTATCCCTTCGCTGCGTGAGGTTGATGAGCTCGGCTATCGCCCCGAAGGCCACCATGACCCCGAGCCCGGTGAAGAAGAGGAGGTCCATGAAGCTGTTAGTGGCCGGGTCGTAGGAGGCCGAGAACCCTGGCTGGGCACCGACGAAGCTGTTCACCTGGTTGCCCACGAACCCCAGCTCGGTGTAGATGAATGCGAACAGGATGAAGCCGAGGAAGATGACCGCTATTACCCAGCCCGCGGAGCCCCTGCGCTTCAATATACGTCGTCCCCCGTGGTGCCGAAGACGTCCCTGTAGGCGAAGATGAGGACGAAGACCGCGACTATGCCGAGCCCGATCACCGCGTAAGAATACTGGTAGAGGATGTTGAGCTCCGAGGCGATTGTGATGAACCCCGTGACGTAGGTGGGGTCGTTGCCGACCATCGCGGGGTACATCGCGGCTATGGGAGTGACCGTCATCGACCACATCGG
>JACTVF010000323.1 GCA_019695435.1 Methanoregulaceae archaeon
TATGTGTTTTTTTGAATATATTCCCGAACATTCATTATCCTTTTACGTCATCACTTTTGCCATTTACCTTTTTGCTACTTGTTTTAATTCTGTTCAATATATTAGACTTTGTGTTTTCTTCAAAAGCTAACCAATCTGATTCCCAAATAATTATTAAGGTAATTCCTTTATCTTTGCATTTCTCTAATTTTGTTTGATCTCGATTCCATTGCTGTTGTGCTGTTCTGTGTGTTCGTTTATTAAAATCTTGAGCTTCATATATGTTCGGATTCATATGCCAATAATCGCCTTGAAATTCAACCCCTATATTATATTCAGGCAAAAATATGTCCAATTCTAATGGATATATAATTTTACGGTAATTACAAAAATGAAAAATATTTAAAGAAGTTAACCAATCCGATATATGCTTTTCTTGTATTGATTTGCCCCTCGACGGCATAGGCGTATTATATTTATAACAATAATTTAAAACTGTTTCTCCTGATATTGATAACTGCTTTGCTATTTCTTTAGTTGATTTGTGCTTAATGAAAGTAGTAAATTTGTTACTGCTGCTTAATATTTCAAATGTTTCTTTTGAAAAATTAATTTGACTACCGTACTCCACCTCGTATTTACGAAGCATTGTTTTTTTGGATGTTTCTTTAAAAATTTCTGATTGCGTGATATAATCAACACCATATAATTCTTGACAAGTATTTTTCTTATTTTGCTGAAGAATTGGACTAAAGGCTGGATTTTCTACCCCCCAATTTAATAGTGTTGTTTCTTTTTTCCTTTCTTTTACAATTGGGGACTTGCTGGGGTTATCGACCCCCCAATTTTCTATACAAGTTTTCTTCTGTTGCTCTCGAATTTCTGGATCTTGACTAACATTAGGAACTCCAAACTTATCTAAACATTTTTGCCTAGATTTTTCTTGAATAATTTCATCGCACATAGGAGCAAAACCACCATAGATTTTTAAGCAAGTATCTTTTTTTTGGTCTGCAACACATTGGCAATGTATCGAGCAACAATATCCTTCAAATAACGGGCGCTGTAATCTCTTTTTTAAACCATAAGGGCAGAATATTGAAATATCTGGAAACAAAGCAGTATATATTTTTTCTCGATAATCACCATTGTTATCTTTTAACCATTGATCACAATTTTGAAGTATCCATTCATTGACTTCTTTTTTCTTTTTAAAAGTCTTGGTGTAATTCATTTTATTATTTGATATTTCTTTATGGAGATACTCTCGCATTTCAATGTCAGTCACACTAAATACTTCCTTCGGCAGGTGGTGCACCGTATTGACGGCGAATGTTCTCTAAATCATTCGAGATTTCGAATTTTCTGACATATGCAATTAATCTCATTCTGTTGATTTGCCCCAGTGTCAATTTGGTTTTTCTTAAATCGTTTAGACGAGGAACCTCATTATCATGGGCAGGGTCTGAAAAATTGAGTTGATCTTCATCATATAGTTCATTTAGGTTCAAGATACTCCTCCATTATACAATTCAAAATTATTAAAAGTGGTAATTCCTGATTGCATAGATGCAAAATCTGAAACCGCATAGGTGAAATTACTTAGCGGAACTCGATACTTGAGTTTCAAGTTTTTAATTTGATTATGTAAATCCATCCACGAAATTACTCCAGTCAAGTCCGCCACTCCTTCTTCCTTCCATTGGTTCAGAAGTGGTAATATACTGAAATTCGTTTCTGGATATAAACATAATTTCTTTATAAATTTATAAGGGGCTCTTCGAGCTATCTCTTTCGCTGCACCACAGGCATCAGGTAGATCTCGATGCAATATATTACCAATTGTAGATGAGTAAGCGGCATTTACAGAAATGCATTTCATACCAAATTTATCACTTAATTTCTTTATAAGCCATTGGAACTGAGTTCTATTCCATTCGTTATTGCATAACCGATTAAAATTCTTCCCTTTCTTGGCATTAGATGCGCCCATTGTTAGTTCTTCTAGAGCAAGAGTTTCACATTGATAGTGCCTTGCCATATCAATTATATTATGAGCTATCATACTTGTTTCGTGATTTCGTTTATTGTCATCTTTTCTTGCTTTATCACTCCATTTGAATAATTTGGCCTTGATCAATTTATTTTCATCAATTATAGTAATTCCAATATAATTTGGATTCATATCAATACCCATTATTCTATTTGGAATTACTTTTAATTCAAATTTTTCTTGTTCATAGGTGAAACAAATTTGGTTCTCTTTCAATGTCACTTGAATTGGTATGGCTCCAATATTTTTACTTAGATATTCTATCTCTTTCTTCTGATTCCATCCAATCTTGAATGTAATCAGAATTTTTGTTTTTCTATTTGGTTTATAGATGAGAATATTATTTTGTATCTGGCTGAAATCAAATAATCTATTTGATTTCTTCGAAAATTCTCCTTGAATGACCATAGGTCGCAAACGCAATTTATCCCAGACCTCTTTGATAATTTTTCCTTGACATAATTTTTTAAAATTCTTGCGACCACCCCAAATCATCTTATGTTTTTTAGTATTTGTTTCCCATTGATTTCTTGCATCTAAAATTGCCATACCTCCGAGCCAGCAGCCCAAAGAAGGCCATTTCAATTTTAATAACTCCTTAATTTCTTTATTTTCTTTTCCTTCTTTTACTCGTTCATATGCAAAACGAAAGGCAGCAGAATATTCCTTTTGCCTTGGAATATTTTCTAGAACCGCCTTTAGTTTTAATGTTTTTATCATATTACCGTTTATCCAATTTAATTGATTTTAATTTATTTAATAATTGTTCAATGGAGTCAACAACACGATCTATTTTTCTGGGTCGGGTTAATCGATAGGTCCAAATCAAAGATAAAGCCGTAATAAATGTTTGAGCCAAAATTATTGGATGATCTCTTACCACCGATTTGACCTTTTCTTTAAGTCGTTTCTTGTTTAGGTTCATAGATTTTCCATGTGGCACAACTAACGATATTTAGCGGTTTGTTTTCGATTGTTGGAGTTGTAACAATCTGTTTACACGACTTAATATAATTCAATTCGTCAATGAAATTTTCACGATCAACAATTTCTTGATAATAAGCCAATTCTCTGGCAATGGCTTCTTTAGAATCTGAAGCATATTCTATTCCTGGGACTACCACTCGGCATCGTGATAAAACGGCATCAGATAAATTTCTTCGTAACATAATTTTATTTATGTTTTTCTAAAATTGAAAGAAAATTTAATGGCACCTTTTCAAAAATTACCAGATGATATTCCATTGGAGATCCATCCCAATATCCTTTCTTCTTAAACCCATACGGATAGGGAGATATTCTCTTATGCTTAAATTGTTTCAGGTCCGAATGTTTCAAAACTAAAACTATACCACGTTTATTTGCTATTTCATTAGCATAATTTATATCACTGGTAAACCAAACCGCATGGCCAAAAGATTCATCATCTGCTAATTGAGGTTTAAGATAACCGGCTTGC
>JACTVF010000008.1 GCA_019695435.1 Methanoregulaceae archaeon
ACCGGAACTTCAGGGGCCGGCAGGGCAGCACCGAGGCGTCAGTATACCTCTGCTCTGCTGCAACCGCAGCGGCGAGCGCGATGAAAGGCGAGATCACCGATCCACGGGAGGTGTGACAATGTCAGTAAAGAAGACATCAACAGCAAGGACGATGATTGTTGACCTGACCCCCCGGACAAAGAACATGCGGGTCTGGAAGTTTGGCGACAACATCGATACCGATGCGATCATCCCGGGACGGTTCCTTACGATCAACAATCCCGATGAGCTTGCAAAGCACGCCTTCGAGGGCACCCGGGACGAATTTGCAAAAAAGGTAAAAGATGACGATGTGGTGGTCGGCGGGAAGAATTTCGGGTGTGGCTCCTCACGCGAGCATGCCCCGCTCGCGCTCCTCGGCGGAGGCGTGCATGTGGTGCTGGCACAATCGTTTGCCCGGATCTTTTTCCGGAATGCCATCAACGTCGGGGTACTCCCGGTGGTCTGCCATGATACGGATAAAATTGCCGACGGTGCGAAGATTACGCTTGACCTTAAAAAGGGATACGCGGAGGTTGACGGCAACAAGCTCGCCATTGAGCCGGTACCCCCGTTCATGCAGGGCATTATCGATGCCGGGGGTCTGGTGGAGTATGCCAGGAATTTAAAGGAGGTGCCGCCATGTACAAAATCGCGGCGATAGGTGGTGACGGTATTGGGCCGGAGATCGTGGCAGAGGGGAAAAAAGTTCTGGAAGCTGCCGGCGAGCGGTTCAACTTCGCAATCGACTGGACAGATTTCGATATCGGGGCAGACCGTTACCTTGCAACAAAGGAGCTCCTGACCGAGAACGACCTCGCGGAACTCAAAAAGTTCAAAGTGATCTACTTCGGCGCCATTGGCGATCCCCGTATCCAGCCGGGCATCCTTGAGAAGGGCATCCTGCTTGCGCTCCGGTTCGCGTTCGACGAGTATGTGAACCTGCGGCCGATCAAGTTGCTTGAAGGCGTCGAGACGCCCCTTGCCAACAAGACCCCAAAAGACATCGACTTCGTAGTCGTGCGGGAGAACACCGAGGATTTCTATGTCGGGATTGGATCCCGGTTCAGGAAGCACCAGAAGACCGAACTTAAGGTCGTCCGGGACCTCTACAACGTGAAGTTCGGCCTTGACGTCGAGAGCGACGCAGAAGAACTTGCCTACCAGATTGGGGTCGTAACAAGGGAAGGGGCGCGCCGGGTCCAGACGTATGCGTTTGATCTCGCAGAGAAACGGCGGAAAAAACTTACCTCGGTCGACAAGGCAAACGTCCTCTCCGATGTGTACGGACTCTGGCGGGATGTCTTTACGGAAACCGCAAAGAAATATCCCGACGTGGCCATCGAATTCAATTTCGTGGATGCGGTCACGATGTGGTTTGTGAAGAATCCCGAGTGGTTCGATGTCGTGGTGACACCCAACATGTTCGGCGACATCATCACCGATCTCGGCGCGATGATACAGGGCGGCCTCGGGCTTGCCCCGGGCGGCAACATCAACCCCAAGGGTACTTCAATGTTCGAGCCGATCCATGGTTCCGCGCCAAAATACAAGGGCATGGATGTCGCAAACCCGATCGCGACGATATGGGCCGGCTCACTTCTCCTCGATCACCTCGGCGAGCACAAGGCTGCTGCTGCGGTTGTCACAGCCATCGAGAGGAGCATTAAGGACGGTGTGGTGACCAGGGACCTCGGCGGGACGGCGGGCACGTCAAAGGCCGGATCGTATATTGCGGAATGCGTGAAAAAGGGGAAGTAAGTCCAGTCTTCAGAATTTTTCCGTTCTCTTTTTTCATCTCCAAGCATTCTGGGATCTGATACAGCGCATTCCCCTGCAGAAAGATTGCTGAACCCTTACCGGAGATTTGCCGGGATATCAAGCGGAATATCCTCTTCTTCGTCAGTTTTTTCAGAAGAAAAGATGGATTTGAGCGCGGAAAAAGGCCCCCGGACTGCCTCACCGGCCGTTTCCCCTCCACCCTTTTTCTGGCTCCCGTAACCTTTAAGGAGTATTTCAGCCTCGATAAGTCCCTCTTCGACTTTTTTCTTTTCCGTCACATCTATCAGGTACCCTGCGATCGCCACGGTCTTTTTGTTTTTCACCACCGGGATTTCGTTGACTTCTACCCAGATTTTCGTGGCATTACGGCCGTAAAACTCCAGCCGGTACGGCGGTTCGCGCCGGCCGGAAGAGATTGCTTTGAGGGTCCGCTCCAGTCCTCTGGCATTGAGCGGGTTGTCGGTCAGGTAATCGGTCCACAGCCGTTTACCCGATCGGGAAGTGCCCCCCAGAATCGCCCGTATACGTGGACTCACATACCGCAGGGCATGATCGGGAGTATGGGTAAAATACATCTGCGTACCGCTCTCCAGAAGCAACATCAGTTCTTCGTCCCGCTTCCTGATAGCCCGGTGCTCCCGCCGAAGCCGGGTGATGTCGCGTCCGGTGGCAACAATCGCAGTTACACCCCCTTTTCCGTCAGTTATCGATCGTGCCGACCAGCTGATGCACCGCGGTCTCTGCGGTGAAGAGATCCATTGTTCCACCTGGCATGCAAAGGGAGGCCGGAAGAGTTTGGTCATCTGGGTGGCCATGACCTCAGAATAGCGCTGATCGGTTGCCGGCATAAAGACACTGCCGGCCAGTTCCTCCTTTGTCTTTCCCACCAAATCGCAGTACGCCGTATTGACAAACAGGAGACGCCCCTCAGGACTGAACTTGACCAGCATATCCTGCTGGTGTTCCACCAGTTCCTTATAGAGGGTATCATCGTATTCACTCATCGCCAGTCTCCTGAACGGAGAGGGGGGTAGTACCCAACCAAAAAAGTCCCCACCATCATAAGTACACGTTTCCTTTCAGGACTATTAATGTTGCACAACGCGATCATGGAAGTTGATCCGGTACGCAGGGAATGGATTAAAAAATGAGAGGGTACGAGAGAGGGGGCGCAGATTAGACAAGTGCGCTGATCTGCTGCTGGCCGGAGACCCTGCGGTCTTTCCAGACCGGGGAGGCCGGCTGTTCGGGGATCTTTGCGATGGTGGCACGACAGTCCCGCCCATAGATGACCGATCTGAGGGCAAGAAGTGAAACCGTGAAGTTTCCTGCCTCGAAGATCTCGATGTTGAGGGCTTTACCGGATGCCGACACCTGCGCGAGACCGCAGGTCGTGCCCAGATAGTAATTCCACTCTCGGACGAGCGCTTCAACCTGGACGACCACCTGCCGCCCGGACATCGCTTTTGCCAGATCTGCCAGCCGGATCGCATACCGGGCACCCACGACATGCAGTTCCACAACTTCATGGATCCTGCCGTCTCGGGCTATCGCCCTGCACCCTGTCCGCTGGATATAACCTGCCTTCTGCATCATACACGACCACCTTCTGTCGTAGTAGTGCATCTTTACCGGGCAGTATATAACCCGGGGCCGTGCGCGGGGTGAAAGTGAAATAAAAAGAAGAAGGTCGTCGTTTTCCGGGATACAATACTCTGCCCGGGAGATTGAGCCCATGGATTTACGTCATTTTATCCATGCAGGCGTTCAGGACGTCCTCAACCATATGGAGCGTTCCACTGGTGCCCGCAAGCGGAGTATGGGCAAGCCGGACCCGTCCGCGGAGCGGGGGAATGATTCCTACGAAAGCCCGGTCGCCGATCACAGATCGTTCAAACGACGATCCAATCACAAGGTCCGGTGAAACCTCCGCGATCTTCCGGGAGACCTGTTCCAGTCCTGTCAATTTCTCCACCGGGTACTGTGCGACCGGCTGAGCGATGGGGTCGTTTCGTGTCCCGACGACGAGGATCTCCGCATCGAGATATCGTTTCAGGGTATCGGCAGCAAAGAGCGCATATGCAGCACCGGCAAAGACCGCAACACCGGGGGGATCGCAGCGGCGGAGGTACTTGTCGCAGGCATGGATCACCCGCTCCTCCTGAATATTCAGTTCGGTAAGGACCGGGTCCACATCAGCACTATCATACATCGTGGATACGTTCTCAAATGTTGCACGGAGCGCAGATATCCCCAGCGTACCGCCAAGATACGTTCCCACACCTGATGCAAAATCGTCATTTGTTCCCATTGTCATCGGGGCTGCATGTCCCGCCATCTCAAACCGGTCACGGCAGAATATCGTTCCCACAGGGATGCCCGCACGGAGCAACAGCCGGGAGACCTCCTGTATGTTCCCCTCGTAAAACGGGTCAGAAAGAGAAATACCGTCAATATTGACACCGGTTCGTTCCGGGTCGGTCTCCGGGGCAAGCGCGGCAAGTGCCGCCCGATATCCGGTCTCCAATTCACCGGCAAACCCGGGGCTGTCGACAAGAATAACATCGGTCCCGGCAAGCATCGCCTTTATATCCTCACCAATCACAGATGGGACGCAGGTCGTGATAACCGCTATGCGGCCCCCCCTGCCGGACAGGTCACCGATTACCTCGCGAAGACGGTCCCCGGATCCGAAGACCACCTCATTTTCGAGGATGAACGTTCCGTGCAGGGGTGCGTGGAGCAGGGTTGCCGGATAATAATAGCACCCGCTGGAACCGTGGATGACGACCGATATCCCCTCAAACCCGGCAAGGCATGCCGCAGCACCGGTCATGGCGCAGGGCCAGAGAGGGGTCTCGCATTCAGGCATGGAGCGCCCTCCTCCACCGGTGAAGCAGCCGACGTACGCCGGTGATACCGATCGGCGGTGTCACGGGTACCGGCACCGGGCGTCCGGAGGGGTTGATATCAAGCCGGAGCGCATGAGCGATATCCTGTGCCGCCCGGCTCCCTTCAGGGTCCGGTGGGAGGGGAGCAAATGAGACCTCTGATCCCGCAAGATCCGCAAAATCATCAAGCGTCTCCTGCCGGAGCCCACGTTCCTCATCCACCGCACGATGAGGGTCGATACCGCAGGTATCAGCCACTGATTCGAGGAAATCAACGGAGCCGGAGATCCCAACTGGATACATGGTAATGTACGGCGTTCCGAATCGCTCTTTTAAGGATTCACCTACGGGTATAAGTGATGGATCACGGAGCACATTGAGCCGGGCAGCCCCGAGTGATGCGATCCGGTCTGTTGCAAGATCATGCACGAACCGGAGGTTCACGGACAGACCAAGCAGGGCGAGCAGCCGGGAGACCTCGGCGAAATTCTCCTCGACCTCGTATTCGAGATTCTTCTCACCGATGATATTCACCTGTCCGTTCCCCTCAGCCGGTTCTGCCATTCCAGCAAGGGCGATAAGCGCGTTATTGACGCCGGTCTGGAACGATCCGCCGAGGAAGCCAGCGGTCGGCACCACGATAACCGGCACCCCGGCTTTGGATCCGCAGATCATCCCGACATCGTCGCCAATCGTATCCACGATACAGGTCGAGAGCACAAAGACCGCCCCGGGATCGCGTGCGATCACAACATCAAGAGTCCGGTCGAGCGCCCCCTCGCCGCCAAAGATCACATCGATCTCCGAAAGCCCGGTCGAGACAAGCGGGGGGAGAGCGATCCGGTCGTTGTCGAGACTTGTCGCATGCAGGAGCGAAAAATTGTGATGCGTACACCCCTGCGGGCCGTGCACGACTGTTATCGCGTCGCGGACATGGGTGGTCACCGAGAGCGCTCCCGTAAGGGTGCAACCGGCAAACCTACATAAATTCGATGGCAAGGGCCTCAAGGTCATCGATCTCAAGCGGGGTGGGGATAGTAAAGAGGGCGTTCTCCATAATGCGTGCGGCGAGATCACGGTATATCTGGGCCTGTTTTGAGGCAGGCTCGTACTCTATCACGGTCTTGCGGTTCAGTTCGGCCAGCTGCACGATGCGATCCCGGGGGATGAACTGGACGAGATGGCTGTTCACCCGGCGGGCAAATTCAGCCACCAGGCCCTCTTCTTGTGGCTGGTTCTTCGCGTTGCAGATGACACCCGCAAGCCGGCACCGGCTCTTCGGGCGGGCACTCAGCCGCTGGATCGCCTTACAGATGTTATTGGCCGCGTACAGGGACATAAGCTCCCCCGATGTCACGAGGTAGACTTCCTGCGCATACCCCTCCCGCATCGGCATGGCAAAACCCCCGCAGACCACATCGCCTAGTACATCATAGACGATAACATCACCTGTGAGCGTCCCGAACTTCTCCAGCAGCTGGAATGTGGCAATGATCCCCCGGCCGGCACAGCCGACGCCGGGCTCCGGCCCCCCGGCCTCGACGCAGCGTACCCCGTTAAAGCCGGTATAGACCACATCGGCAGGCATTACCGCCGCAGCGCTCCGTTCACGTACCTGATCCATCACGGTAGGAATCAGCCGCCCCTGCATCAGCATACGTGTGCTGTCGCGTTTGGGATCGCACCCGATCTGGAGGATATCGTATCCTGCAAAAGAGAGGGCTGCGGAGAGGTTTGCCGAAGTGGTGGACTTTCCGATACCGCCTTTTCCGTACAGGGCGATCTGTTTCATCACCGTACTATGGGCCGGCAGTTTATATTAGATCTTCTGAAGTTAACAAAAGTAGATTTGTGTTTGTGGCACTTTTTTTTCAGTCAGACCCCCGGAACAGCGCCATGAACAGCACCACGACCGGGATCACTTCCAGCCGGCCCACCCACATCACGACGATGAAGACCCATTTCGAGAGAACCGGCATACCGGGAGAGACATATCCTGTAGAAATTCCGCAGGTAGAGAGGGCTGACGTGATATCGAACAGGATGCCGGTGATTGGGTAGGTGGTCTGGTTGAACTGCAGGACGATGATCGTGCCTACGAATATGATGATGATTGCGAGGATGATTACGAGCATTGTCTTTGCCGTCTCCAGCTCGGCTGTCGCACGCGGGATGACACGCCCTTCACTCTTGAAGGGTATCAGCACCTTGCCACTCACGAAGAGCCGGCGGAACCACCAGACAAGCGCACGCAGCCCCAGTACTACCCGGTTTAGCTTGATGCCCCCCGCCGAACTGCCGGCAGCACCCCCGATAAAGATAAGCATCATCAAAAAAAAGAGCGTCACGCTTGCCCATGTCTGGAGATCCGCGATCTGGAACCCGGTCGTTGTCAGGGCAGATACCGTCATAAAAAGCCCCTGTTCAAGGGCAGTCACGATGTCCGAATTCCCAAAATAGACCAGATCATAGGTCAGGACTGCCGTCCCGATGGCCGCGATGACAAAGAAGAGCTTGACCTGCTCGTCGCCAAACAGGCTCCAGCGCCGGTTCTCCGAGATGAGGTAATACAGGCGGAAAGGGAGCGCCCCCGCAATCATGAGCGGGATGAGCAGCAGTTCCAGAAGGATGTTGTGGTAGAAGAGGATGCCGCCATCATGGAGGGTAAAACCTCCCGTGGAGATCGTAGTGAGCGCGAGGTTGACCGAATCCCAGAGGGAGAGCCCGGTAAAGAGGATGAGCCCGATCGCAACAAACGTGAGAAGCCCGTAGATCTTCCAGATCGCTCTTCCCGTCGAGATAATGCTGGGCATGAGGGGCTCCTCCCGGCTCTCCGTCCGGTAGAGTTTACCCCTGAAGAGCCCGGTGCTGCTTGCAAGCGCTATGACAAAGGCGATGATTCCAATCCCCCCGATCCACTGCATGAAGGAGCGCCAGAAGAGCAGGGTGTAGGGGGCCGTGTCAAGGGATTGCATCATGGTAAACGCGGTACCGGTCCACCCGGCCATCCCCTCGAAGAGCGCATCGGTAAAACTCATGTGGAGGCCGAACATGAACGGGATACCGCACACCATGGCACAGGCAAACCAGAAGAGGGCAACCGAGCAGAGCGCGGTTGAGAGCCGGTTCTCGCGCTCGTTTCTGGGCAGACGTTTCAAAATCATGCCCAAAAGAAAGAGGATGACCGGCACGGTAACCATGGGAAGGAACATATCCCATTCCGAAAAGAGCACCGTGACCGCAAGAGGGACTGCGGTAAAGGGGGCAATAAAGAAGAAGATATCCCCAAGATCGGCGGCAATCGTGGAGATATAGAGGAGCCGGTGCATCACATAGGGGTTGTCGCTCGTGCTCTATGAGCGTTTGCCCTTGAAAAAAGAAATGACAGGAAATTTATGCCTTGTTGGTCCAGAGCCCATGGACGCTGCAGAATTCCCGGGCTTTCACGTTTGTGTCGCTGATCGGGAACTCGGCTTCGGGTTTCTCGCCGGGCTTGAGCCATTTGATATACACATTGTCGCCGGAACGGACCTCGATCCACTGGATGTAGTGCTTCTCTTCCATCGGGTGGGGGACGGAACCGACTTTTACAAGAATTCCTTTTGCAGTCTTCTCAATAACCGGCACATGTTTCTCCTTGCCCTGGTCCGCCGTCTTTTCCTGCTGGAGTACCATCGGCTGCCCGCAGCACACCATCGTGCCACCGGAAGCACCGACTACCATGACGGTGTTTCCGCAGACACTGCACTTGTAAACCTCGAAGAGTTTTGTCATACCGTATGCTCCTTTCCTTACACGATGTTGATCGCTTTATGCTTCTTTAATATTTCGTCTGCCAGCCGGTCGAGTGCCTGCATCGTCGCCTCGTCGGGTTCACCCAGCACCATCACCGGCGGGATCAGCTCAACTTTGACATGATCGAGCATCTTGGTGATCGTCTCGACGCTCTTGCCTCCCCACCCATAGGAGCCGATCACGGATGCGAACCTGGTCTTGGGCCGGAGCGCGTTCGCGAGATAGGTTGCGGAGACGACGGACGGATGCGGGCCAAAGAGGACGGTCGGGGTGGCAATCACGACGGTCGCCGCATCGACAAGGGCAAATGCAAGTTCTCCGACATCCGTATGGGTGAGATTGAAGGGTTTTACGACGATACCGCGGGCGATGAGTGCCCCGGTGAGGTGGTCCACCATCTTTGCGGTGCTGCCATGCATCGAAACATAGGGAATGATCACCTCGTTTCTGACAGCATCCGATGTCCAGTCCGCATAGGCGTCAAGAATAAACTGCGGATTTTTGTTGACCGGACCGTGGCTGGGTGCGATCATCGCAGGTGAGAGCGCCCGTATTTTCTCTACGTAGCCTTTGATGCTCCCGCGGAACGGCATCATGATCTCGGCATAGTACCGCTTTGCCGAACGGTATGCCCATGCTTCATCAGTGATGAACAATTCGCTTGTGGCGGCGTGGAAGCCAAAGAGGTCGCAGGGGAAGAGGATCTTATCCTCAACCAGGTAGGTGATCTGGGTCTCGGGCCAGTGCGTCCACGGCGTAATGAAGAACTGGAGCGTCCGGTCGCCGAGTGACAGGGTCTCCCCATCAGCGATCACCTTAAAGCGTTCCTGTGGGATGTGCAGCAGGGCAACAAGGAGGTCCCGGCACTTTGCATTTGTGACCACCTGCGCATCCGGGTAGAACTCCAGGATCATCGGGAGCGAACCGGAATGATCCTGCTCGGCATGGTTGATCACGATATAATCGATCCGTTCGATGCACAGTTTTACCAGGTTCGAGATGAGTTCATACTCCTTTGAAGGATCGACCGTATCGATAAGCACAGTCTTTTCGCTGCCACGGATAAGATATGCATTGTAGCTTGTCCCTTCCGGGAGCGGGATCAGCTCATCAAAGATCCGCCGGTCAAAATCGAATGCCCCGACAGAGGACACACCAGAAGCAAGTTCACGGGAAACCATACCAACCACCAGCAGTTACTCCATTTTTTTGAACTGATTTTTTGATGCAATGCAGACCGGACAGACCCAGTCTGCCGGCAAGTCGGCAAATGCGACACCGACTTTGATGTCCTGCAGCGGTTCGCCTTTTTCGGGATTGAAAATATGCCCGCAGTCGGTACAAACATATCGGTCCGTAAAAATCACTCCTTTACCTGATAGGTAGAGTGTGGCGTATCACAGGGAATAATCGTTTCGATAGTGCACAAAAGGATCCGCTCTGCCGCACCTACAGCACAGTTCCCCAAGGGGGGAGGGTAGGCATTCATGAGGAGGATCTGCAGGTTTGCGTAACAGATAATCAGTACCGGGCAAGGGACCAGAAAAACTGCGGAATTCACCGCGGACCGCAGGATCTGCACAAATATGCGGATCCATCACTATGCGGGAGTTGCCGCAAGTGGGCGATGGAAAAGGCTTTTGCCAAGGTCCCTCTGGAGCGTGAAAACCAATAATCCGCGTGCGATTTTCAAAAAAATTAGGTAAAACTCCGGAGCTAAAAAAACATTGCCTCAAAAAATTATGAAGTGGCATTATTGATGATAAAGGACGAGTTCAGGAATCCGAACATGCCGTCAGTAGTTATGACCCGGACATTATACGTTCCCGGGACTGCAGAACCGGGAATCGCAAGAGAGCAGCTGATCTTCGTTGAAGCGGTGGAGGACGGGTTTGAACATGCATACTGATCCAACCCGTCAGCCGAAACCAGAGATACCGATCCTATATTGTTAAATGTCTGTCCGGTAACTGTCAGGGTATACGAGTCGTCAGGAGTACCGCTCGTGGGGCTTATGCTGGTGATCACGGGGGACGCCGCACCGATGGTAAACGCGCTCTTCAGGGAGGCAGACTGACCATCCGGGTTTATTACCTGAATATTCGCTGTGCCTGCGTTCAGGCTGCCCAGAGCGAAGGTGCCGGTAATTTGGGTGGACGTGACCGAAACACCCGTGGCCGTCACGGGCTGGAGGCCCGGCTGGGTCAGGCGCGCCGTAGCCCCGGTCTGGAAGTTACTGCCGGTGATCGTGATGGTTACACTCGTACCGGTTACCCCGCTCGTGGGGGATATCGAGGTGATCAGCGGTCCGCTTCCTGAGAGGGTGGTTACCACGGTCGTGGGGACAGTCGGGGTCACGACAAGGACTGAGGCCACGGATACATGGGAGATGAGTGCAGGGTACACTTTCTCCATTTCAGCACGGGAGATCGGTGATGGGGTTGTCCCTGTCGGGTAACCCCAAGTTCCATCGGAGTTTTTCATGACCAGCTCACGCTGGTACTGGTCCGCGGTTGCATCATAGGAAAGGATCAGCCATACACCTGACTGCGAAGATGCCGTCATGCCGACAATATCGCCGGCCGTATATTTTGCGGTCGGAGTGGTAGTAATCGTTTTGGTCGTCGTGGTGTTCTGGCTTGAACAGCCGGCAAGAAACACGCAGAGGATAAGGATCAGACAAAGCAGGAGTCCGTACTGATATTTTCCGGTCATAGCATAGCGTTCTGCTCACGGACGGATAAAAATTTGGCTTTGTAAAGATGCGGCTTGGGCTGCCGGTAAGGCAGGAACTTCCCCTACGGAAACACCCTTATCTCCCCTATCCCAGACGATAGGCCGGGCTCTTCGGGTCCGAAAGCCGGGATACACCAAAGAATCGTGCCGGCAGGGCCTTGTTACTTTCCCGGCAGCAAAATCGTTGTATAATGCCGGGAAAAATACCCGTGGACGCCGATCATCACCGCGACAGCAAGGATAGCACAGAGCACAACCACCGGGCTGAGCGGGGCGAGATACGCCGGATCGATTCGGGATTGTTGCAGGACCATGAGGCTGAATGTGACGACGAGGATGGTCGCCCAGACGTCACGGACGGCAAAGAAAAAGAGCGCGGCCACGCACCCGGCAGCAAAAAACCCCACGAACATCTCCCCGGAACCCATCCCTGCAAACAGTACTGAAAGGGAAACGGCAAAGACGAGCGCCGTAAAAAGGACCCCAATAAAGACTGAGATCGCTACTCCCCCTCTGCGGACATAGGCCTGCACATGGGTCCCCGCCAGCATCCAGCAGATCATCACCGCTGCGATCGCTGTCGGGAGCAGGAAAACAAAGAGTGCAGCACCTGTCCACCGGTCCATGCCCTGTCCGGACAAACCTGAAATGGCAAATCCGGCATACCCGGCAAGGGCGGTCAGGCTGACAGCAGCCAACGTGCGGCGCGCGGACCGGAAGCCGATCTGGAACATGTTGACGGCACCCGAGAGAAAGGCCGCCCGGATCCGCACCACGGGAACGATAATACCCACAAGGATACCGGCAAGGATGGTGTAGATCAGAAGGCCCGCGGGACTGGCTTCCTGGAAGAGGCGTGAATTCCCGGCGAGCAGGTAATTTTCCAGCAGCCATATGATGACGATCACGAGAGGAATGAAGATCAGGGTCACCCAGGCAGATCGCCATGCACCCTTTCCGGGTACCTCCGCGCTTTTTCCCTCAGTTTCACCCATAAGCTCATTCCCATCGCGGGCCCGGTCGCGTGTTCTCATTTTACGGGAGGCACGGCCGGTATAGTGCCGGGATAATTGTTACCCCGACGCTTCAAAAAGGTCACGGATCCGGCGCGAGCGCTCCTCAGCAGAGAGATACCGGGCAGGGTACCGGTCGTCGAAGGTGGGGAGGGCTCGCTCGTAGAATACCCCGAGGGCGATGGGCGCATCGCGGTTATAGTCCCATTCCCGCGCTTTTGCACATGCCTTCTCAAAATCAGCGGTATCATGGCCGGCGAGGTCGTACACCCGGGACTGATAGTACTCGGTCATGTTAAAGAAACTCGCGCAGATCTGGAGGACATCGATGAAGGCAAAACCCTTGTGGACGATCCCCTGCCGGATCAGCTGGGCAAGCTGCGGCATCTTCCGCGTGTAGCCCCGCGCGATATAGGTGGCGCCGCTCGCAAGCATCAGTTCCAGAGGGTTGAACGGGTACTCGGTTGTTCCCGCCGGTGTGGATTTTCCCTTGAACCCCAGCGGCGACGTGGGGGTGTACTGCCCGGTGGTGAGGCCGTAGACCCGGTTGTTGTGGACGATCATGGTGATATCGATATTTCTCTTTGCGGCGAAGATCAGGTGGTCGAGACCCTCGGCGTACGCGTCCCCGTCGCCCGCACAGCAGATGACGGTAACTTTCGGGTTTGCGAGCTTGATCCCCGTCGCTACCGGGATCGTCCGCCCGTGGAGTGTGTAGACACTGTTGATATTCAGGTAGTCAGCGATCTTCGCATGGCAGCCGATACCCGTGACCAGCACCACGTCATCAAGGGACCGTCCCTCCTTTTCCATCCCGGCAAGGATCTCCTTGAGTGTATGCTGGAGGGCAAAGTTGCCGCAGCCGGGACACCAGGTGTTCTGGGCAGGGGTGATCAGGTTCCGGATCATGGTGCGATCACCTCCTGTACCCGTCGGCCCAGTTCGTCGGGAGTGAATGGGCGGCCATCGTATTTGAGGACCGTCGCATCAGCACTCACGCCATGTTCCCGGGCAAGTGCGGCGAGCTGTCCGGTGGCATTTTCCTCGACAGCGATCAAGTGCTGCACCCCGCGGCACGCAGCAGAAAACTGCTGGTCCGGGAAGGGAGAGAACACCACGGGCTGGATCACCCGCAGCCCCAGTCGCGCTGCCACCTCGTCACAGGCATTCCGGACAGAGCCCCAGCAGAGGAGCGCAGTTGTCGCACCGAGCGTGCCCCGGACACTGACACACGGGTACCGGATCAGCTCCTCTTTGAGCTGCGCCTCCTTTTTCTGCCGTTTTTTTGTCATCAGGGTAACCAGCGCCGCATCCTCGGTCGTGATCCCGTCCTCGTCGTGCGCATAGCTGTTCATTTTTACGACCGCATCCATCCTGCCCGGGAACGCGAGAGGGGAGATGCCGGCCGGGGTGTCGCGGTACCTCCGGTAGGGTGCCTGCCCGTCCCAGAGTACGGGATCAGCCACCGGCAGCCCGGTGAGCCGGTCATAGTCGACGCTGTAGGTCCCTTCGGACAGGGTCTTGTCGGCAAGCACAAATGCCGGGATCTGGTATTTCCAGGCAAGGTGCATCACGGCAGCAGACCAGGTATAAGCCTCCCCGGCATCGGCAGGCGCCACGACCAGCCGGGGGAACTCCCCCTGCCCGGCATGCAGCACGAACCGGAGCTCAGCCTGGCCGGTGTATGTCGGGAGGCCGGTCGACGGCCCGGTCCTCTGGGAGACGACGATCACGATCGGGATCTCTGCCATACCGGCAAACGAGAGTCCTTCGGTCATCAGGCAGAACCCTCCCCCTGAAGTACCGACAGCCGTCCTCGCTCCGGCAACAGCGCTGCCAAGGGCCATCAGGATGACGGCGATCTCGTTCTCCGGGTGGATGACCTTGAGCCCGAACCGCTCCGCATTCCCGGCAAGGAAGTGGAGCAGGGTCGAGGACGGCGTCATCGGGTAGGAGATATACGCAGAAAGGCCTCCGGCGACAAGTCCGAGCCCGATCGCTTCATTCCCGGAGAGCAGGGTATGCGGCGGACCGGCAATCGCCGGTATCGGCCTGGTGGTGAGGCCTTCATCGTATGCCCGCCGGGCGACCCGGATATTCTCGTCTGCTGCCTTTGGCATGTGCCGGCGGAAGACATCCCCGACAATCTCCCAGGGAATGCCGGCCGCTTTTGCAAAGGCGCCGATCATTACGGAGTTACCGGTGATGGGGGGAGCGGATTCTGCCTTAAGGATGGTATTTATGGAAACGGTCTGGCCGCTTTTTATTGACTTTACCAGATCCGCATTCGCTACCACGGTACAGTCCGGGCAATGCGGGAGGTGCAGGTCGAGCGTCTCCTGGTTGAGTGCAACAAGATAATCGATACGATCGTTGTATGCCCCGACGGGTTCATCTGCCGCACGTACCAGCGCAAAATTGTGCCCCCCGCGGATGAGGGACGGGTAATCGGTATAGATGTAAACAAAATAGCCGAGATGGTTGAACAGCTGGGCGACCATCGCCCCGGCATTGTTGATCCCGTCCCCGGCCTTCCCCCCGACGAGCACGGATACTTCCTTCATACGCGGTTTCCTCACATCTCTGATGTTTCCGGGAACGGTATATAGGTTGGGATAGTGACGGCCCCTGGAGACGGAGGTCGCTTTAAAAGGGAACGTCAGCTCTTCCGGATCATGTCTTCAAGCAGCGTTTTCATCTCGTTGATCCGGTAGGGTTTGGTGAGTCTGCCGGAAAAGCCGTAGCGGGTAAAGTCCTGCATGACCGGATCATTGGTATACCCGCTCGACACCACCGCCTTTACACCGGGATCGTAGCTACGGAGTTTCTCTATTGCTTCCCTGCCGCCCATCCCCTCAGGAATGGTGAGATCGATGATAACAAGGTCAAACGGACGGCCGGCCTCTTTTTCCTGTTTATACAGTTCGATCGCCGACGCCCCCTCCTTTGCAAAGGCAGCATCATACTCAAGGAACCGGAGCACCTCCCGTGACACATCGAGAATGATCTCCTCATCGTCCACCAGAAGTACTTTTCCTTTACCTGCCAAGCCCAATCCCCACTATGTTATAGTTCACTCATACGCCACCATATATTTTCCCTCTTCAGAAGAGTGCAGATCCCTCAAGAACCGGTCTAACCTGATTTTTTATGAATCTGCTGTTCCCGCACGATTTTCCTTATTTAAGGCCTTTTTTAAGGGCCCGCAGCCGTGCAGATTCTTCTGCATCCTGTACCCGCAACAGAAAGGTCCCGTGGCAGGGTTTGGTGTACGGGAAGATGACAAAATCCCCGTCAAGGCCGACTGCAATCGGGGGGACGCCGATAGTATGGACATCGAAGATCTTGAACCCAGGTTCTACATCGATCGATTCGGGGAAATGATTCCGGATATAGTCCCGGCATTCCTTGAACGACGCGTCCCGGATCAAAATTTCGTAATTGAGCGCTTCTACGCAGCCCATGGAGCCACCTCGTCGATTGCCTTTTTCAGCGGCATGGGGTTGTGCACGGCCTTTGCCGCGATCTTCGTACAGGGAAAGGTGATCTGCTGTACGAGATCCTCCTGGTGCTCGCCATACACAAGGACATACAGTTTTGCTTTCGATATCGCATTCATCGTCGCGGCGTAACTGATGCCTGCATCATTATGGATGAACACGAAACACCGGTCGAAGTCACGCTTCTTTTCCATGATCTGGGCGACGGCCCGGTCAAGGTCCATGACCTCCCCAAGGTAGTGCCGGTCGGGATCGGCGACCACAAGCAGGGTGTTTGCCGCTTTGTTGCCGGCGATAATTGGGGTTATGCCGGCTTTTTTGAACCGGCTGACGAGATACAGCGCGATGCTCGTCTGCACCGGCACCTGCGGGCACCCCAGTACGAGGAGCGCTGTTTTCGGGGGTTGTACAGTGGTATCTGATTCCATGACCTGCTCCCGGTTTTTACAATCCGGTATTTATGAGAGCCCCGGGCAATAACCCTGCGTATCCTGCACTGCCGCTCCTCCGTTTATGGCGGGCGATCAGGGGGTGCCTTTGGTTTCATGTCGCACCCAGTCGAGATAGGGAGCGTAACCTGATATCACCGGCAGCACGATGATCTCCGGGACTTCGGCGCTGTGCATCAATCGGATCGCTGCGACAGCCCGGTCTACATCCTCTTTTATGGTCTTTACGATCATCAGGTGTTCAGGATCGTTACAGAGCTCGCCTTTCCACCGGTAGGTGGACTGCACGGGAACAATATTGACGCATGCGGCAATCCGCTGCTCAACTAATGCCTGCGCCATAGACTCTGCCTCTCCCGGTGCCGCCGTGCAGAGGATCGCCACGATATCTGTTACCATACCGGTTTACTCCTGTCTTACTGACCTGTGAATACCTTAGGTCACTGGTTCGCGCCTGCCTGATATTAAGCATATCCTCATAACAGGATTCTTTATTCATCCCTGCCAGATCGTTAATTACTAGTGGCCGGGGCACGAACGTGTACTATCTATGTACTCAACACGCATGAGCAATCTCCCGCCGTATCTTTTTGCACGGATCGATGAGATGAAAGCAGAGCAGCAGAAAAAAGGTGTTGACATCATCGATCTCGGTGTCGGCGACCCGGATCTCCCCACCCCTCCGCATATTGTTGATGCTCTCTGCACGGCCGCACATAACCCGGACAACCACCATTATCCCTCGTATGCCGGGATGCCGGCCTACCGGCAGGCTGTCGCCGGATGGTATCATAAGCGGTTCGGTGTCACGCTCGATGCGTCAAAGGAGGCCCTTGCCCTGATGGGGTCAAAAGATGGGATCACCCACATCGGGGAAGCGTTTGTGAACCCGGGCGACTACGTACTCGCCCCGAGCCCCGGCTATCCCGGGTATTCGACCGGCACCCTGTTTGCCGAGGGTAAAGTCCACGAGATGCCGCTGTTACGGGAGAACAACTTCCTCCCGGTCCTCGATAAGATACCGGAGAAAGTCGTCCGCTCTGCAAAGCTCATGTTCATCAACTACCCCAATAACCCCACGGCGGCAATTGCCCCGCTCTCGTTCTACCGCGAGGTTGTGGATTTTGCCGCCGATCACCATATCGTCGTGGTCTCGGACAACCCCTACTCGGAAGTTGCTTTCGACGGCTACCGCGCTCCTTCATTTTTAGAGGCAAAAGGAGCCATGGAGGTCGGTATCGAGATGCACTCGCTCTCCAAGACCTACAACATGACCGGCTGGCGGATCG
>JACTVF010000324.1 GCA_019695435.1 Methanoregulaceae archaeon
TGTAATTAAGCACCCGGTCGAAGTGGCTAAGGGTCTCCAATAATGATTTAGGATACGAACCTTCCCTGGAGTCAGCGTCAACTGGAGCGTACAGCCAAAACTTGTGCCTCGCACGGTTAGCGAGCAGCCAATTCCGAAGACCGTCAAAGGTGCAGACTTCCGGGTGCGCAATCCAACCATAGCGAGAAGTGTCGCCTACGAAAAAAATAATACCGTTCTCGCTGCCGAAGTGGTCGTCGACCACCTGCGGCAAATCTGGGAGTTGATGATTTGGGTTTGCTTGGATATGGTACTGGAAGAACGGATATTTATTAGAACCGGCTCCGCCAATTCCGAGAGTCGCAACACGGAATTGATCCCTCATGTGAAGGTCGGTGCGAACCGTAACGTCTCTCAGGATGCGTCCGAGACCGGAATGGCAACTGACAGCATCCCCGACTATCAGGAGTGGAACAGGCTTCATGGATTCCCCTTTTAGGCTTGATTCGACGGCAATCGAATGATAGCACTATTAAAGACGTGTGTGGTCAAGATTTTTTGAGGAATTATCAATGCCCCTTCCCTACTCGTATGTCACGCTGGCAACCGCTCGTTCCCAAATCGCCCAGCGGCTTTACGACCCCAACATGGTCTTCTACACATCTTCCGAAATCACCATGAATATCCAGGAAGCACTTCAAACTTGGAATGCCATGAGTCAATTTTGGCGCGGAGACTTCACATTTCCAACGACTCAAAATACATGGTTTGATTTGACTCAGGTGGCGAATACCCTTCGTCCATACGCAACTACAGACCAAGACATATACATTTCCATGGAAAATAGCCTGCTCGAGCCGGTAACCTTGAATTGGCCGACGACTGGGAGTGTATGGACTGGCACTGCCATGTTCGGAATTTCTGACTTTGTGCAGGCAGTGCAGAGGAGAATGAACGAAATCCTCGGAGTCACGGGATGTACGATAACGCAGAGCATGTTGGCAACCACCCCAGGAACTGTCCGCAACTTTGTAAATGATTTCGTGATTGGCATTCGCCGGATTGCGTGGTTCCCGACATCCGCTACAAACTTGGTGACCGGCAACACAATCTCAGGCAGCAATACCGTCTTTGCGGTTTCAAACACGACCGGAATCACGATTGGGCAAACGGTTACGGGCAGCGGTATTCCAGCATCGACCACGGTGACATCGACCACCATCAACGCCATCACGCTCTCAAATGCGGCGACGGCCACTGCTCTGAATGTCACGCTAACGATTACTCCGCCAGCATCGAATCCGGTTCTCTGGCCCGAAGATGTGTGGGCATTTCAGGCATACGAACCTGATTATGGAGTGGCCCCGCAGGGTTCGCCGTCGTCTTACGCAATATCGGCAGAACCGCCACTCTCATTCGATGTGGACGTGCCGCCGGATGTGGCGAGCCAGTACGAACTTCTCACGGTGAATGCGGGGCCAGTATTGACCCCATCCGCTCCAACGCTCATTCCTATCCCGACGGACTTCACTTGGATATTGAAGTGGGGAGCATTGGCAGACCTTCTTTCAAAAGAGGCCGAAGCCAAGGACCAAACACGCTCCACATATTGCAATAAGCGTTACGAACAAGGTCTCCAACTCCTCCAAATCGCTCCAGCGGTTCTCCAACTCCGTGTGAACGGCGTACCCGTCTGGATCGACGCGGTTCGAAGCGCTGACGAATTCAACACGACTTGGCAGTCCGAAACACCGGGACAGCCAACAGCCTGCTATATCGCCGGCACGAATTTGATTGCATTATCTCCGCAACCGGATGCCACTGGATATTCAATCACAGCAACGGTTACGATGAACGCGCCACTTCCGGTTAACGATAATGATATGCTGCAAATTCCCCGCGATTCGTATGATGTTCTTATAGATTATGTGCAGCACATTTGCCTATTCAAGAATGGCGGCGCAGAGTTCACTGAGACGATGGAGCAACTTAACCGCATGATCAAAAATGCTGCAAATTACAACAGCCGACTCGGGGAACTCGGAGCATTCCAGGAAGCAATTTTTGGCCAATCTCAGCGTGAGGAAACGATGAATCCGCGCTACACGCGATCATACTTAGAAGGTCCGTTGGGTAGTAACACACAAAGCGGGGGGCAGCAAACACCGTCTCAATCTTAGGTAATGGTATAGACAGCAGACCCCACTGCGCTCGGGCCAAACCCTGTTCCAACCGCGATGGCCTGCAACGTAAGGTTGGCCGCAACCGAGACGGGAGTGGTGTAGAGAGTGCTGGCGGTTGTCGGGGTGGTTCCGTTGGTCGTGTAGTAGATCGAAACTGGAGCGGATGTGCTGGAAATGGTTACCGACTGCGTGGAACCGTAGGAGCCTGCCGGCGGATTGAAGGTAGGCGTAGCCGCCCAAGGGATAATGTTGATCTGGGTCACGTTGGAGAGTTTGTAGAGGGCTTGGGCGGCGAAAAGCGTGGATTGGCTGGGGATTTGGTTGATGCTTTGTGTTGAGAAAATGATGCAGGAACCGTCAGGAGTGACATCGAAGGTATCGGCTTGGACGGAGGCAGAACTGTCCGTGGTAATAATTGAGTAATAGTTGCTGCCCACAGGCCCAACCAAGATGCCGCCGCCGCTCCCTCCGCCGCCCATGAACATAATGGGCGCAGTATACCCCCTGATTTCGGGAATCTCTACCATTAAACGGTTTTGGTGGTATATTGGGACACCGATGACACCTTACTACGATCATGCCGGCATCCAAATCTTTCACGGTGATGTTCTCAAAACCCTAGCGGTTTTGCCGGATAATTCCGTGCAGTGCGTGGTGACGAGTCCGCCGTATTGGGGCCTGCACAACCGCAGTGGTAGCCAAAGAGAACGGGTGCCGGTTCATTGGGATTGAACTCAACGCCGAATACATCGAAATCGGCATACCGAGAGTTTCGCAAGACGTTTTGGAGTTTGCCTAACAACCATCTTTACCTTACGCGATTGAGATGATATTAAGGGCGCATGTGCGCGGATTTCAGTCGCCCCAGTTCTGGGTATCCTTTTAGATTCGCTGGCCTCCGAACCCTTGGCCCCGCAGACAAATTCGCGGAGCATAAGTATGCGGCTGCGGTCAATATCCGGGCCTACGACGATGAGACGATTCAGTCCCGCCCTGGCCTTGCGGAAATCGCTACCTCCGCTACAGGACTGCCCGTAACGGCTCTGAGAGCCTACGCAACGTTGGGTAGCGACGACGCCCCAAGGTATTTATTCAAATCTTCTAGTTCGGTTTTCCTCGACACTGGCGCCGCCGTCGATACCGGATACAACGCCGGAACCGGCGCAGCGATGATTCCGTATCGGCCCAACCAAAGTCCCCAAAGCTGGCTCTACGTCGGAGACCAAAACCAGTACCGCAAACTCAGTGCCCCAAGTCCAACAGTGATTGCCGAAAACGTAGGGATTGCCGAACCGCAACTCCCTGTGAACTTTGGGA
>JACTVF010000325.1 GCA_019695435.1 Methanoregulaceae archaeon
AGTCACTGGTTAAGGAGTTGGTATCGCATATTGCTAGCGATGGGAGCGAGCCGGGGCTACTTGTCGATGGTTTTCCTCGCCACCCCGATCAATTGCTTTTGACAGAGGAACTCTTCGAAAATTGGGCCGTCATCCATCTACACGTGCCCGTCGAGGTCGCCGCTTCGCGGCTCAAGAACCGTCTTGTCTGCGAGTCGTGCGGCTCCGTCAAATCGGTAAACCTGGACGCCGAGCGCTGCGAAATATGCGGCACAAAGCAATGGCGTAGCCGCATTGAAGACGACCGCAAAACGATTGAACGTCGCCTGCAAGATTCGCGGCATTATCTGGAGCAATTGCTGGCCGCGTTGCGCGGGCGTCGGGTGATTAGTCTTAATGGCGAACAGTCCGTTGACAAGCTTAGCGACAGCGCGACGCGCGAACTGATGGCGACTCGCCTCGCCTAAGAGAGCTCACTCTATTGACGTCTGATTTCTTTCGCGTCCTCCTCGAACTCGGCTAGTACGGGGCTTCCATCCCGTAGTGTTATACGACTCTTCGACCAATCCATCACTAATCGTTCGAACTCCTCTCGGCGGTATTTCTTGAGCGCAGCCGCAATATTTTCACCTGGCTCGTCTTTCTGCCGAATCTCGTCCAACAACGACTTCATTTCGCCGTACGTGAACCGGGCCATGGCGTCCTTTATTGGCCTGGAATGGGACAGCTTTCTAAACAAGTTGGGAACCTTCTTTCGGTCCTCGGGTTTCTCTTCGTCCCGGTACCAATCATCGAGAGTAAGACCTTTGAGCTTCTCTTCAAAAGTTGGCGGGCCCATCCGGATCAACAAATCGAACCTGCCGGGACGCTTTATGGCCGGGTCGAAATCTCGCTGGTGATTCGTAGCCATAAAGAAGATAGCTTGCCCTTTCTCTCTGAGCTTGGACAACTTGGGCAGCATACTGGTAGTCAGGAATTTCTGCGTTACGTCAAGTTGCGTACTTCCTGGCTTTCCGCTTGCTCCGGACTCACCTGCGTCCTCCCTGCTTTGCACCAGAGCATCCATCTCATCGAACAATACGACAACGCCGAACAAGTCCATAAGATCCTCAAAGACTTCGTTCACGCGACCGTAGATTCCCGGCAGACCACCCTTGAGGAAATCCGATGGGGACAACTCGACAAAAGGCCAACCGAGCCTCTTTGCTACCGCCTTGGCCAAGGAGGTCTTGGAGGTCCCTGGCGGCCCAAATAGTAGGGCCGATCGCCGCTTCGTCTTTCCCAAGAGGAAGTCCGGCCCAATCACCACCTCCTCAGCGGGTTCCGATCGTTCCCTGTATTTCTTTACGGCCTCTTCGGCAGGCTTCAGTAATTCGATACGCAGCATATCTTTGACGGTGCTTCTTCCCTTGCCCTGGTTCGGTAACTCGCAGTCAAGGTAGTTGTCCCAGTCTCGCGGCTCTGGAGCCTTAAACCGTTGTATACGGTCACGGTACTTTACCAACACAAGCTCGTGTATTTGCAGAGACAGTGCGTTCCTGAGTCGCGACAAGAACATATGCACCACACCCGTGGGCCACGATTCTGGCTGCCCCGTCCCCAAGGTCGGAATGTCTGCGCCCGAATTCCATCCCAGAAACTCACCCGTCGCCCCCACCCATCGGAGCCGGTTCGCGTCGAGCCAATCGAGCGCATGTTCAATTCTGGCGACTACAGCCTCTTCCCGCAATATTTCGGGGAACTCATGCAAAACAGCTTCTAGGACTTCGAAGTGCCAACAATGATTGGCGCCGGCGCGCGGGTAATGAAAAAGAGGAAAATACTTCTCCCAAATCCCGGCTTGGTTCTGCTTGTTCATAAACCCGTGTACACCTGAGAGAAGTTCCGTAAGAGTCGGGAACGCGCTTGCGTTCATCACGTCAGACGAACTGTCCGCCACCTCCATAAGCTCCACGCGAATGCCTTCAGAGGTTTTCGAAATGCGTCGCAATAGTCGGCACACACACGCAGCCATTGCCATAGCAATGGGATCCATGCGCGCATGATCGTCTGCGGAAACGAGCGACACCTGCCGCGTAAACTCGTGTGCGGCCCAGCCCACCACCTTCCGGCACACATCCTTCTCAAGGCCGGTACCGAGCAGTGAAATTGCATCGAGTAACCAGTACCCAATCGCGGCCTTTGGAGGGTACTGTTGCACTTTCAGGCTCATGGGAATGCTGCCCGCTACCAACTCAGCAATCTCAGTTAGTTTGCGACCACGGAACTTCCGAAACTTGTCCGTAATGGGCTTCTTCTTGTTTTGATCTACTTCAAAATCCTCCCACTGTCGTTTAAGGTTGTCAAGACCGGTCCGTTCCAGAACCCCGGTGCGTAATAGCATGCCCGCGGCGCGTAGTACGAGCGAAGTTGTGAACGCGTTATTGGGATCAAGCCCCGCGGTCTGCCATTTCGTGCGTAACATATTGCCAAGGGCATCGGCCACCAGGTTGGATAGTTCGTTGGGAGAAATCCCTCGCTTGATCCTCTCTTTAATGTCCGAGTCAGACAGGCCCGCTGCTAAGATCGCAGGAAGATCCTTCTCTTTTCGTGGATGAAAGAATTCTCGACAAACACCGGTGAGCGAGAGCGCCATAAGAGCTGTGCATGTGGGCGTGACATTGGGCTCGTTGTCTTTAGGCAGAGTGTCCGGCCTCCGAAAGAATGTGGTCTTATCCTTGGGACTGAGGAAGGGACGATGATCGTCAATAACCGTGGCGTTCATCGCATGCGCTCTGCGACGCAGTTCCCGCATCCGCTGTAGCAATGTGTCTTCCGACATGATCTCAACTCAACAAGGAATGAGCATCGAGCCGAATTGCTTCGAATGTCCCAAACCCGGTGCCGACCCAGCGAATTGGAACATCCAGCTCGTCGTGCAACTGTTCGAGGAATTTGTGGACATCGGGCGTAAGCTCTGCGGGCTCTTCCAGTCGATAGTTTGCGTGGTTGAGCCGATCAGCCCCCATAACGGCCAGTTGTGTCGGGCGATTGTATCTGCAGGCCAACTTCACGAGTTCGAGATCGAAAGTACCCACTCGTCGTAGCCGTTTTGTGACCGAGGTGTATTCGGCCCACAATTGAGGGGCACCTGACAACTTCTGCACTTCCATCCACTCTATCTCATTGGCAAGCTCGCCGCTGTTACCCCCAACCCTGATTGGAAATGTGCGGACCACCATGGTTATCCCATCGATCTGTCGCGGCGACAGTCCGACTTCCGCCGCAAAGCCTGCGGCAGTTGTATCTCTAGCCGTCACGTGCGGATAATCAGGACCATGCAAGAGAGACAGTCCGAACCCCTGCGTACCCTCGACAATAACGTGCCCGCCGACGTCAAGGTGGCCGTGTAGTAGGGACGCTACCGATTCAATTCGCGCTCGACCCCGAAGCCTTCGCGAGTCCTTGACCAGTTGAACGTCTCGCCCACGGAGCAACCGGCGTGCGAGGGCGGAGCCG